>NZ_JBFTNR010000058.1:0-9925 GCF_056665995.1 Stenotrophomonas sp. 05L44_2 | reverse complement strand
CCACAATGATGGAGATGCCGAATGATCCGCAACGACAACAGGGATGACACGTTGCTTTTTGAACACGCAAGCGCCTGGGTAGCCCGGCTGGACGCCCCCGACTGCAGCGCCGAAGAACGGCAGTCCTTCGAGGACTGGTTGGCCGAGGATCCGGCACATGTCAGCGCGTGGGTGCAGGCCGAGAAGCTGCACCAGCGCAGCGCCGGCCTGGCCAGCGACCCGTGGCTGCGCACCGCCGCCGCGCGTGCGGCACGCCGGCCGCAGCGGCGTTGGCTGCCCGGTGTCGCCGCCGCTGCAGGCGTGTGCCTGGCCGTTGGCCTGGGCTGGATGCTGTACACCGATGGCAATCCCACACCGCTGACCTACGCCAACGCCGGCCTGCTGCCACAGCAGCGCACCCTGGCCGATGGCAGCATCGCCACGCTCGACGCAGGCACCACGCTGACCGCACGCTTCGGCTGGCGCAAGCGCGAACTGGCGCTGGAACACGGTCGCATCCAGCTGCAGGTCGAACCGTCATCGCGCTCGCTGCGGGTGCAGGCCGGCGGCAGCTCGATCCGCGATATCGGCACCACCTTCCAGGTTGAACGCCTGGCTGACGKCCGGGTCGAGGTCGCGCTGCTGGAAGGCGTGGTGGAAGTCACCAGTGGCAGCGCGCAGCACACGCTCTCGCCGGGCCAGCAGCTGCAGGTCCTGGCCTCCGGCAAGATCCAACCCGGCCCGCAGCTGTCCTCGACTGCCGCCGCCGAGGCTTGGCCGCAGGGCAAGCTGGTGTTCGACGGCACGCCCCTGGCCACTGTGGTCGAGCGCATGAACCGCTATGGCAGCACGCCACTGGTGGTCGCCGACCCGGATATCGCCGACCTCGCGGTCAGCGGCACCTTCCGTGCAGGCGACGCGCATGAACTGCTTTCCGCCCTGGAACTGGGGTGGTCCATTGCTGGCCAGCCGCGCTCGGATGGCGCGCTGGAACTGCGCCGCACCTACTGAGGCGGCGGCCGATGCCGGCGCCTGGTGTGCTTCGTTGGGACGTGCTTCGTTGGGAGGTGCTTCGGTGGGACGTGCTGCGCTGGGGTCTGCTGCAGGCCCTGTTGTGCGTTGTGCTGGTGCCCGGTGTGGCGGCAACGGCGGCGTCAGCAGAAGCCGTCAGACAGGTCGACTACCGTATCGCTCCCGGCGCCCTGCCGCCGGCCCTGCAGCAATGGGCACGCCAGAGTGGCATTGCCCTGGTGTTCGACGCACGTGAACTGACCGGCCTGCGCACCGGTGGCGTCGCCGGCTCGCTGGCGCCGGCCGCCGCACTCAAGCAGCTCGTCGCCGGCATGCCGGTGAACATCCTGCAGACCCCCAGCGGCGGATTCGTGGTCCGCCGGCACGCTGCCCCACCCGCAGTGGTCGCGCAGCCGGTACGGCGGCCACCGCCGCCCGCGCCAGCCAAGCCGGTGCAGGTGGAACTGGCGCCGATCCATGTCACCGGCAGCCGCTTGCCGCGCACCTCCGTGCAGACCACGCTGCCGGTAACGGTGATCGATCGCGAGGACATCCTGCGCAGCGGCTACGGCACGTTGTTCGACCTGTTGCGCCACCTGCCCGGCATGAACGGCCATCCGCCATTGAGCACCTCGCGCAGCGGCGACTCGCTGTACCTGCCGGTCGGCGCGGCCGCCACCACCAGCCTGGACGGCATGGGCCCGCGCGCAACCCTGTTCCTGGTCAACGGCCGGCGCCTGCCGCGTTATCCGATG
The DNA here is from genome assembly GCF_056665995.1 of Stenotrophomonas sp. 05L44_2. Taxonomy (NCBI): domain Bacteria; kingdom Pseudomonadati; phylum Pseudomonadota; class Gammaproteobacteria; order Lysobacterales; family Lysobacteraceae; genus Stenotrophomonas; species Stenotrophomonas sp. 05L44_2. The sequence continues at coordinate 8,180 of NZ_JBFTNR010000058.1, read as the reverse complement.
GTGTCGCTGGAAGAAGGCGGGCTGACCGATCTGGGAGGCATTCCGCTCAGCTTCGTCGAGCGCATCGAGCTGGTGCGTGGCGGTGCTTCGGCCATCTACGGCGCCGATGCGATGTCCGGCGTGGTCAACATCATTCTGCGTGACCAGGCCGAGGGACCGGAAGCGACGCTGCAATCGGGTGTCAGCAGCCGTGGCGATGGCGATCAGTACCGGCTGCAGGCGGCCACGGGCGGCGTGCGCGAAGGCGGCGACCGCTGGTTCGCCGGCATCGATCTGCATCGCCTGCAGCATGTGGCCGGTGACCAGCGCGACTGGCATGCGGAAACCTCGCTGTACCCGATCGGGCTGATCATGCCCAACGGTGATTACTACCCGGCCACGCAGTGCCATCCGCCATTGCAGAGCGAAGACGACGGCTGCTGGTTCGACAACGCACGCCCGCGCTCGCTGCAACCGGCGTCGGAAACGCTGTCCGGCTACCTGCGTTATCGCCACGAGCGCGGTGACGGACGCTACGCCTACGTGGAAGCACGCGCCAGCCACAACCGCCAGCGCTTCGAGCTGGGCCCGACCGCCGTCGCCCTCAATTTCAGCCGTGGCGCGATCCTCAACGTGGTCCTGCAGGAAGGCGGCGAAGTGCGCCCGCGCGTGCATGCCACCGAAGGCGACATCAGTTTCGGCATGGGCCGTGAGCGCGCCGGCCGCAGTTGGGATGCTGGCCTCAGCGCGCAGCGCAGCCAAGTGGACCTGCGCACCGAAGGCACCGTGCGCAGCGAACGCCTGCTGGAAGCAGCACGCACGCTGGACTTCCTGCCCGGATTTTCCACCCTGCCGGCGGGGCTGGCAGAGGAGCTGTTCCCGGCCATCCACAACCGCGGACGTACCGAGCAGTGGCAGGGCTGGTGGGGCATGCAGCGCACCCTGATGACACTGCCCGGCGGTGCAGCACAACTGGCCACCGGTATCGATCTGCGCCGCGAGCGCTGGACCTCGCTGCCCGATCCGCTGCTGGGCAAGGGCGAGCTGGCGCTGGGACTGCCGATGGAGCAACGCCGGCTGTCGCGGCAGAGCAACGCCGCTTACGCCGAAGTGGGCCTGCCGTTGGCGCCGACACTGCGCCTGGACGTGGCCGCGCGACTGGACCGCGATGGCGGTGACACTGCGTTTTCGCCGCGTGCCGGCCTGCGCTGGAGCCCCAGCCCGCACTGGTCGTTCCTGCTTGCCAGTGGCCGCGGCTACCGCGCTCCCAGCATCTTCGAGCGCCGGCGGCCACCGGGCTACTTCGGCCTGTATGGCCTGCCCGCCTCGGAGTCCCTGCCGACGTGCGCGCGCCCGCTGCGCGATGGCGGCTGCGCGGTGGAAGTGGAGGTGGCGGAGAACGACGGGCTGAAAGCCGAGACCTCGCGCAGCCACTCGCTGGCCGCCAGCTGGACACCCAACGATGCGTTCTCGCTGTCACTGACCCACAACATCGTCGAACTGCGCAACGAGATCCTCGCACTGCAACCCAGCGATGCACTGTGGAATCCCGGCACCTGGGAACTGGATGAGCAGGGCCGCCTGCGTAATCTTCGCCTGTCATTCGACAACATCGGCCGCACCACCTCGCGCAACTGGGTACTGCGTGGCGAGTACCGGGTGGATACCGGTCGCAACGGGCAGTGGCTGTTCTCGCTGGATGCGTTGAAACAGCAGGAGCTGCGTCGTGATCGCGGCCATGGCGAATCGGTGGACCTGCGCGGGCATGCCACGCCGGCGAACGCGGGCATCCTCAACGTACAGTGGCAGAACCCGTCCTGGGACATCGCCCTGCGAGGCAACCGCGTCGGCCGCACCCGCGCATGGCTGGCCGGTGAAGCGTGCGCGCAGGAGCAGCATGACCAGGGCCGTTGCATGAACCCGGCGCAGCTGCGCTGGAACCTGCATCTGGCGCGGCGGCTGAGCCCGCGCGTGATTGCCGCACTGGACGTGCACAACCTGCTTGATACGCGGCCGGTAAACCACCTGGTCGGCAGCGGCGGGCAGATGCCCGGGCTGGACGATCCACTCGGGCGCTACTTCCTGCTGACCCTGCAATTCCGCTGAGCGTAGTACCCTACGCCGCCTGTTCCACGGCGTCGAAGGCGAGTCATGAAAGCCTACCTCTGGTTCCTGGGCGCGCTCATGCTGTTCTTCGCGCTGCCCTTCCCCTGCCTGCTCTACTTCGGCACCAGCTGGCCGCTGGAAGCGGGCGACCGCAGCGCGCCCTGGCTGGCACTGGCCCTGCTGGCGACGTCGCTGACGCTATGGCTGGTGCTGCTGTACGCCTTCCTGCATTACCTGCTGCTGGCGCCACCCCGTGCGTTACAACGTGTGCGCGGCATCCTGGCCGACGGCACGCCCCGCAACGCACGCATCGAGCAGGCCGAAAAGACCGGCGTGCAGGTGCGCGGCTTCGCGCAGTGGCGGCTGCAGCTGGCCTTCGACAATCTGTCCGGCACCCCGATCACCGAAACGCTGGTCGTGGTCGACAGCAAGCCACAGCTGCAGCGCTTCACCGTGGGCAGCCAGCTCGAGGTGCTGCTCAGCCCCACACCCGGCCCCGCGCCCAACCTGATGCTGGCAGGATCGCAACCGGAACTGGACCGCGCCAGCCTGTGGCGCCGCGGCATCGGCGGCCTGATCGGCATTGTCGTGGTCGCTGCCGCGTACGTCATGGCCTATCGCCTGCAGAGCGATGGACTGGGCTGGACGTTCCTGGGCTTCGGCCATCCGCTGCTGGTCTGCCCGCTGGTGCTGTGCGGCTACCTGATCGGCCTGCGTCTGCTGGCGCGCCTGCTGGCCGGCACACTGCAGATCGACGCGCGCGGCGAAGCGCTCAAGTACCGTGGTATCGGCGCCGAAGCGCAGGTGCTCGACGTGCGCCAGACCGGCACCTACGTCAACGAACAACCGCAGGTCGAGTTCAAGCTGGAATATCTCGACCGCGAGGGCAACGTGCAGCAGGCCAGCGTGCGCCGCTTCGTTGCGCTGCTCGAACTGGCCAACATTCCACGCGGGCAGGTCGACATCCTCTACGACCCGGATGATCGCCGCAGCGTGCGCATGGAGCACGCGTGAAGCGGCCCGTGTCCACGCCGCTGGTGTTCGCCGGGGTGGTGCTGGCCCTGGCCGGTGCCGCCACGGCAGGCGGCGCATTGCAGACCGTCAACGCGACCCTGCGTGGCGCCGCATCGACCGTGCCTGCGGATGCGTTGCAACAAGACCCATGGGAACAACCGTTGCGAACGGCGGCCATCGCAACGCCACGGGCGGCGCCCGAACCGATGCCGCTGCCAAGGCGCGCGCGGCCGAACCTGCTGCTCGACAGCGAGCGCCTGCAGGTGGCACGGYAGGCGCTGGAGGCGATGCCCGGACTGGCCGGCGAACGCCTGGTCGTTTTCCACAGCATCCACTTCCATGACGACGGCCGCATCGACATCGACCTGGTCGATCCACAGCAGCCGGGCCACGTGGATAGTTATCACTACCAACGTGGACAATGGCGCAAGGGCGATGCGGTGAATCCGCAGCAGTTCGCGCCGACCATCACCCTGCGCCGCAGCAGCACTGCATTGGCCAACATCGATTTCGATGCCGTGCCACGGGTGACGCAGGCCCTGCAGCAACAGCGCAATGCCCTGATGCGTTCGCCGGCCGACGTCGGCCATGTCTATGTGGTCATCCGCAAGGGCGGCAAGCTGGCGTGGTTGCCGGATGAAGTAGCCGGCGACCGCCAGACCGTGCGCCTGCGCTACGACGCCAAGGGCAACCTGCAGTAGAAAAAGGGCTATCTCACCGAGCGGGCGATGGCGTACTGCGCAGCGTAGTAGGTGGACAGCACCAGCAGGCTGGCCATCGGCAGKCCACCGCCGAARCGRTCCCASGCCAGCAATGAATCACTGGCCACGAACAGCAGTGCGCCAGCGGCAGCCCAACGCGCGCTGCCCGCTTCCAGTGCGTCGACGTGTGGCCGCTTCCAGTAGCGGGCCAGTGCCAGCACTGCCATCAGCGCCAGCACCACGACATAGGCCAGCACCGGAACGCGCATCGGCAGCGGTAGATGCGGCCACAGGCCGGTGACGTTGATCGAAGCGAATGCGGCAAGCAGCACGAAGGCAGCGAGCAATCCGCGGCCCGCGCGCAGGCCGGCACGGAACGCGGCGATGTAGCACAGGTGCGCCAGCAGGAAGGCCACCAGGCCTGGCACGAACGCGTCGATCGGCAGCATCAGCGCGATATCACCTGCACAGGACAACAGCATGCCGGCCAGCACCGCACGCCGGTAGAACGCATCCGTCAGCGGCCGCGCCTGCCAGGCGATGGCGGCGATCAGCAGTGTGGTCGCCGGTTTGGCCAACCAGTGCAGCCAGCGCCCATCGCCGTCCAGGTAGGCGCCGATGATGGCCAGCACGGCCACCACCAGGATCAACCCATCGCGCGTGCGCAACTTCATCGTGCCTTCCACAGCTCTGCAAGGCGATCCGGGCGGCCGGCGATGCGCTCCAGCACCGGATACTGCAGGCCACCGTGGTAGTCGATCTTCATCGTATCGATGCGGTCGAACTGCTTGACCAGCAGCGTGACCGGCGCCTTGTCCTTCGCCGCCGTGGCTACTGCATCCTTCAAGCGCTGGCTGCTGTATTCGCGGCCACCAACGGCGATCACCTTCATGCCCGGTGCCAGGCCGGCATTGAACGCCGGGCTGTCCCAGACCACATCACCGACCACGCCACTGTCGAGCACCGTCGCTCCCAGCGAGTAGGCCAGCAGCGCTGCCTTCGCGCGCTTTTCCTGCGCCTTGTAGGCCTCGTTAGGCGCATCGCGGTAGACCAGCTTCCAGCCCGCCAGTTCCAGGCCACCGGTCAGCGATCCGTGCCCGTCCAGGCGCTGGCGCAGGAAGCTCGCCCAGTCGTACGGCGCGATGCCGTTGAGGGTCGCCACTACGTCATCGAAGGTGTAGGGATTGACGTCCCAATCGCCGTTGCCGACGCCGAAGAAGGCACGCGCGAAGTCATCCAGGCTGCGCCGGTTGCCGGTCAGCCCACGCAGCTTGCCCTCCACCTCCAGCCACAACATCTGCCCGCCGGAGTAGTAGTCCTCGCTCATCTGGTAGTTGCGGTACGGCAGGGTGCGACGCTGGGCGATGGTCGGGTCGTTGGTGGTGTCCTGCAGCGGTCGCCAGGCCAGGCCCGGGCGACCACGATCATAGGTGGCGGCCACGTTGGCCAGCATGTCGCGCGCCTGCTCGCTGGACCACAGCCCCGAACGTGCGGCCAGTACCTGGCCCCAGAACTGGGTCTGCCCTTCGTACACCCACAACAGGCTGTCGCCCATCGGCGTATTGAAGTTGGCCGTGGCCAGGTCGGCACCACGACGGTACTTGCCGTTCCACGAGTGGGTGTACTCATGCGGCAGCAGGTCGCGCATCCACGCGTTGCTGTCCCACTCGGTGAAGTAGCCCGGGTCGGCGCTGTTCTCGCTGGAACGATGGTGCTCCAGACCGATGCCGCCGAGGCGATCGGTCAGGGCAAGCAGGAATTCGTAGTGGTCGTAGTGGCGCGCGCCGTACAGCTTGTCCGCCTGCTGCACCAGCGCACGGTGCACCTTCAGCTGCGCGTCGGTCGGCTTCAGCGATTTGGCATCGTCGGCGAACACATTCAGATGTACCGGCGCCTTCGCGCCCGGGTCGAGGTCGATGCGCTGGTGATGCTCACCGGCAAACAGCGGCGAATCGACCAGGTGGTCATAGGAAATCGGCTTGAACACCACGGTGTCGCCATCGCGGCGTGCGGTTTCCAGTGCGGTCGCGTAGGCCCAGCCCTTGGGCAGGGTCACGCTGGCCTGCGCCTGCAGGTTGCGCGCGTCCACGCCGGCCGGATACAGCGAGTTGGCGTTCCACTGCAGGTTGAGCATTTCCGGGGTCATCACCACCCGGCCCTGGCTGCCGCCCTGCGAGGACAGGAAGTCGAAGTGGGCGACGATCTCGCTCACGCCCTCGGGCACGTTCACCTTGAATGCATAGACGTTGTACTGGTCACGCTGCCAGGCCAGCGGCTTGCCGTTGGCAGTCACACGCAGGCCGGCCAGCTTGTCGATCGGGCCGGTGGGCGAATGGTTGCCGGGAATCCACTGCGGGTACAGCAGGGTCAGCGGGCCGGGCTTGGCCGGCACGGTGGCGGTCACCTTGAAGATGCGCCGGGCCAGGTCGCGTGCATCGACGTCGATGCGCAGCAGGCCGGGGGCGGCGGCATCACCCGGTAGCTGAGTCTGCGCCAGCGCGGGCGTAGCCGCCAGCGCGAACAGCACGGACATCACCAGGGCACGGGTATTCATCGGCAACTTCCAGCAGCGAAGGATTCCCCGATGCTAGGCCTGTGAGGTGCCGAGCCCCATGGCCGAAGGTCATGGTCAGTGGCGCATCGACCAGATGCGGCAAAGCCTCATCGGAGCGTTGGCGAAGACTGACAGCATCCACGCATGGCGTGGATCTGCTGGAAAGCAGAGCAGTACCGGGTAGATCCACGCCATGCGTGGATGACGTACAGCCGACAGTGCGAACCAGGGTTCGCACCCACCGGCAGCGCTGCCGGTCAGTCGACCAGGCGCAGGCGCAGTTCCTTCGGCAGCGCGAACACCATCGATTCCGGCTCGCCTTCCAGCTCGCCCACGCCGCTGGCGCCCAGCTCGGCCAGACGCGCCAGCACGCCATCGACCAGCACCTGCGGTGCCGAAGCACCAGCGGTCACGCCGATATGTTGCTTGCCCACCACCCAGGCCGGGTCGATCTCGTGTGCACCGTCGATCAGGTAGCTCTCCACGCCTTCACGGCGGGCCAGCTCGCTCAGGCGGTTGGAATTGGAGCTGTTCGGCGAACCGACCACCAGCACCAGGTCGCAGCGCTTGGCCAGGTCGCGCACGGCGTCCTGGCGGTTCTGCGTGGCGTAGCAGATGTCGTCGTTCTTCGGCCCCTGCATCGCCGGGAAGCGCTCGCGCAGCGCATCGATGATGCCGCGCGTGTCATCCACCGACAGCGTGGTCTGGGTGGTGTAGGCGAAGTTTTCCGGCTGGTTGATCTGCAACGTGGCCACCTGCTCCACGTCCTCGACCAGGTAGATCTGGCCGGTGCCCGCTTCGCGGTTCCACTGGCCCATGGTGCCTTCCACTTCCGGGTGACCGGCGTGGCCGATCAGCACGACGTCACGGCCGGCACGGCAGTGGCGGGCGACTTCGAAGTGGACCTTGGTCACCAGCGGACAGGTCGCGTCGAACACTTTCAGGCCACGCCGCTCGGCTTCCTGGCGCACGGCCTGGGAAACGCCATGGGCGCTGAAGATGACGGTGTTGTTGTCCGGCACTTCGTCGAGCTCCTCGACGAAGATCGCGCCGCGCTGCTTCAGGTCGTCGACCACGAAGCGGTTGTGCACCACTTCATGGCGGACATAGATGGGCGCGCCCAGCGTTTCGATCGCGCGCTTGACGATCTCGATCGCACGATCGACACCGGCACAGAATCCACGCGGGTTGGCGAGCAGCACATCCATCAGTTCAGTCTCCCGGCAGCGGCCGGCTTACGGTTTCGGGTTGGCATTATCCGCCTTTTTGGCGGACTTGCCGTCGAACAGGCCAAACAGGGCGATGCCTACGGCACCCACCACGATGGCCGAATCGGCGATGTTGAACGACGGCCAGACATGCTCGCCGACGTACCACTGGATGAAATCGACCACGTGACCATGCACCTGGCGGTCGATCACGTTGCCGATCGCACCGCCGATGATCAGCGCGTACGGCACGGCGGCCTTCCAGTTGCCACGGGCGGTCGCGCGCAGCCACCAGGCCATCAGGCCGCTGATGGCGATCGCCAGCACGGTGAAGAAATGCTTCTGCCAGCCACCGGCATCGCTCAGGAAGCTGAACGCTGCCCCGGTGTTGTAGGTGCGGTACCAGTTCCAGAAGCCGTCGATGACCACCACCGGCTGGAACTCCGGCAGGCTCGACAGCACCCAGGCCTTCGACCACTGGTCCAGGCCGATGATGACTGCCGACAGCAGCAGCCAGATCAGCGCATTGGGATGCGGGCGCGCGGCGGCCATCAGAACCAGCTCCGCACTTCGCCGGCACCGGCGATGTTGGTCACGCAGCGGCCGCACAGTTCCGGG
>NZ_JBFTNR010000057.1:0-9945 GCF_056665995.1 Stenotrophomonas sp. 05L44_2 | reverse complement strand
CTGTCGGTCACCACCAATGCGGTGCGCCCGGTTTTCAACCGTGTTTCGATGGCCTTGGGGCCGAACGCAGTGAACAGCGGCTGGTAGATCGCACCCACCCGCCAGGTGCCGAGGATGGTCGCCAGCAGGTCCGGTGTACGCGGCAGCAGGCCGGCCACCACATCGCCCTTGCCGATGCCCTGCGCGGCCAGCACCTGGGCAACACGCGCAGAGGCATCGCGCAGGTCCTCGAAGGTGTACCGATGCAGGGCACCGTGGGCGTCCACCCAGCGCAGCGCCAGCGCATTGCGGCCGCAGTGGCGGTCGCAGCACTCCACGCAGGCGTTGATGCCGGTCTGCAGGTCACCGTGCAACTGTCGCTGTCCGCGCTCGATGCTGAAATCGGCCAGTGCCTGTTCGTAGGCGGGGCGTGCTGCAGTGTCGCGGGCCATGCGCATCTCCGGGGTGACGTCATTCCGACGATAGGCGGCGGCCCTGCATGCTGCAAATGGGACCATGGGCGTAGGCCGCCGCTGCGCGCGCCGCGGCGGACAAGAACGCTGAATGCGTTCGTTTCCGGCTGCAGCATGACGACATGCCAAACCCGCATGAATCCTTCAGTCGCTTGTGCCGCAAGGGCTGGCGCCGGTTCATTCACGCACGTACACATGGGTGTAGCCCGCTCACAACGCATGGTTAACCAATCGCTGCCGACGATGGCCCCGTCCACCGCATTCCGCGCGTGGCATTTGGAGATCGGACATGGCACAGCAGAACCAGAACCCGAACCAGAAGCAGCAGGGCCAGCAGAACCAGCAGGATCAGCAGCAGGGGCGCGGCCGCGACCAGCAGCAGCAACAGCAGCAGGAGCAGCAGAAGCGCAACCAGAACCAGCAGCAGGGCGGGCAGGACGAGGAAGAGTGATCCTGGCAGCCGCCATCCATCACCGACGAAGCCCCGCCCCGCGCGGGGCTTCGCTTATTCCAGCACGCCGATCCGCTGCAGCACCGGTGCTGCAGCCATGTCGTTGGGGTTGGTACCGGGCAGGCCCTGCGGCACCTCCATGCCCATGCCGCGATACAGATCAACCCAGTGCCGGGAGATCTCACCGGTCTGCGGGTTGCGGAAGTTCATCGGCTGCAGTGCGAACACATGGTGCGCACGGAACGCGCGCTCGATGAAATCCGAGCAGTAGTAACTGTCGTCGTTCAACACGTAGGCAGTGTTGTACGGTTTGCCCAGCATCGTGCGCGCGGTGGCCACGGCATCGGCGATGGCATTGTCCGGCGGCGCACGCAGGCGATAGACCACGATCTGCCGCTGCTTGCCTTTCGCGTCCTCGCGGAACTGTTCCAGCGTCTGCCGGCGCGAGCCCTTCTCATCGGCGTGCAGCACCTCCCAGCCCTGCGGTGCGGAAGCCACCAGCGCGACATGGTCGAAACTCGGCGCGCCCTGTTTTCCGGTCGCATCGTCGATGGYCGCACTCAGGCCGCCATGGCCGGCGGTGACGAACAGCAGGTCGCCGTCGCGGACGTCGACGCCCATCGCCATGGCTGGCCACAGGGCAGGCAGCAGCAGGCCGATCAGGAGCAGGAGGCGGCGCATGGGCATCTCGGACAGGCGGAAAACCGCGATTGTAGGCGGCAGGGTAGGATGACGCGACCAAACCGGAATCAGGACGATCCCATGAAACCCCGCCGTTCCCTTGTGCTGCTGGCACCCGCCCTTGGCCTTGTGCTGTCCGCCTGCACGCCTGCGCCGCAGCCCGCGCCGGCTGAAGCCCCGGCTCCTGCAGCGGCACCTGCCAGCACAGCGACGGCGGTGGAGCCGGCGCCCGCACCCGCGCCCGCAGTGGCGACCGCAGCGTGTCCCCATCCCGCGTTCGACACCTTCCTGAAGCACTTCGGCAACGAGATCACCCTGCAGGAAAAGGCCACGGCCGATCCGCTGCTGGACAGCTACGTCGACGCCGGCGCCGAGCCTGAGCCGCGCACAGTGCAAYGCCCGCTGGCATTGGCCGATGTCGAATGGCCGGTGATGCCTGATCCGGCAGGGTTGGCCGGGCAGGGCCGGCAGATGCAGGTGACGGCCGTGGCTGACGGGCAGATGCAGGTGCAGATCCGCACACCGGACAGCAGCGACCAGCAGACCTATACCTTCGCGCAGAGGCCGTGCTGGACGCTGGTCAAGCGCGAAGACGAGTCGATCTGAGGCCCGATCGGGACAGGCGCGCACCGTCGGCGGCTGCTAGGCTCCAAGCTCGTTCAAGGCACGGAGACGCCGATGCAGGCCCGCAGGATGCGCACCACCACCGTTACCCTGGTCATCGCCACGCTGTGGGCGATGACCACGTCCCTCGGCGCCCACGCGCAATCGCTGCACGCTGACGATCGCGCCTACTTTCCCAGCGCCGCCGCCGAACAGACGGCACGCATTGCCCTGGGCGAGCGCGTTGAGGCGTTGCAGGGCGCCACGGCGAGCGAGCCGTCCACGCGCTTCCGCCAGGCCGAAGCGCTGCAGGCGCAGTGCCTGCGCCACCATGCGTATCTGCATCTGCAGGCTGCCCGCAACGCACGCGATCGTCGCCCGGCGCAGGCGCTGGACCAGGTGATGGGGCTGTGCAGCCGTATCGCCCGCGCTGGCAGGGCCGCCCTGCGTGAGGCACCGGCGGATGCACCCTGGTTGGCGTCCTACCGGTTCCTGCGCGACCGTGCGCTGCAGGAAGGTGCGGCGCCGGCCAATGCGCAGCTGGATGATGCCGTGGATACGCTGGCCGACCCGGCGCTGGATACCTTCGCGCGCCTGCATCGGCAGATCTTCCACAGCGCCGCATTTCCGCGCGTCGAGGGGGCTGGCCGCAGCTGGGATACCGGCGCTGACAAGCAGGCGCTGGCCCAGCACTCCGACCGTACGCTGCGTGAGGCCGGCTGGAAGGGATACTGGCAGGGCCTGCAGTCGCGCCGCGAGCCGATGGCTTCGGTGCTGCTGGGCCTGGCGCAGGTGAATGACGCCGCCGCGCGCCTGCAGGGAGACGGCTCGGCCACCGCACGTGGCTACCGCCGCATGGGCATGGATACGGCGACCGTCGACGCGACGCTGGCAGCGATCGAGCGCCACGCGGCAGACCGTCGTGCCTACCAGGACATGCTGCTGCAGCATGCTGGGCGCAGCGGCATCACGTCGCCGCAGGTCTGGGATACCACCGTGCCGGATGCCGGCTATACACCACCGGTGCTGACGCTTGAGCAGCTGCGCGATACCGCCGCCGATGCCATGCAGCACCTGGGGCCTGAGTATGTCGCCGAGCTGCGCGCGCTGCTGGACCCTGCGCACAAGCGCATGGACCTGGCCACCGTGCTGGGCAGCCGCAGCCACGACGCGTTCCAGGTAGTTGCTCCGGACATGCCGTCGCTGTTGTTCGTGGGGCTGCGCAGCGGGGATCTGGAGAGCGACGTGGAGATCGCCCATGAAGCCGGGCATGCCGTGCACGGGCAATGGATGCAACGCGGCCATGCCTCGCCGTTGCAGCGCAATGGCAGTGCGTGGCTGACCGAAGCCTTTGCCATCTACAACGAACTGCGTTTCCGTGACCAGCTGTACCAGCAGGCACAGGATCCTCGCGCCAAGGCGTACTACCTGAAATCGCTGCTGGATGACATGGTGATGCAGCTGTTCACCTCCTCCGAGGAAGCGCAGCTGGAGCAGTCGATCTACCAGGGCGTGGCTGGCAACACCCTGGGCACCGCCGACGATCTGGATGCGCTCACCGGCCAGGTGCTGGCGCGCTATGGCCAGCAGCCGCAACGCTACCCGCAGCTGCGCAGTAACTGGATCAGCAAGCGCCTGATGTACGAGGACCCGCAGTACCTGGTCAACTATCTCTACGCCGGCCTGCTGGCGGTGCAGCTGTATGTGCAGGACCAGCAGGACCCGGAGGGTTTCCGCCAGCGCTATCTGACCGTGCTGGGCGAGGGCTTTGATCGCGCACCGCAGGAACAGGTGGCGCAGTTGCTGGGACATGCACCGGACTGGCCGGCACTGGTCGACGCGGACCTGCAGGTGTTCGCGCAGAACGCTGCCCGGCTGCAGGCGCTGTATGCGCGGATCGAGGCAGGGCAGGGCACATGAGCCCGGTGCCGCAGGCGCGCGTTGCCAAGCCGTGGGCGTGGCTTGTGCTGCTGCTCTGCCTGCTGCCGCTGCTGGCGCTGGCGGCAGCCCCGGTCCCAGCGTTGAATGACCCGGTGGTGGACACCGCCAATGCGCTGTCCGCCAGCACCCGCGCCGCGCTGCGCGAGCAGGCATTGCAGCTGCAGGCACGCAAGGGCGCGCAGCTGCAGGTGCTGGTGGTGCCCAGCGTTGGCGAGGAAGGCATCGAAGCCTATGCGCAGCGGGTCTTCGACCAATGGCAGCTGGGCCGCGCCGGCGTCGATGATGGCGTGCTGCTGCTGGTGGCGGTGCAGGATCGGCGCGTACGCATCCAGACCGGTTATGGCCTGGAAGGCACCATTCCTGATGCGTATGCCGCGCGCATCATCGACAAGGCGATCGTGCCGCGGCTGCGCGAGGGAGACCTGGACCAGGGCGTGCTGGACGGCACCGCGGTGCTGGTGGCGCTGGTCGATGGTGAGGAAATGCCGCCCTGGGAAGATCCGTCGGCACGCAACGTGTTGCCCGCGGACTGGCGCACGGGGGATTCGGTCGTCGCGCTGACGTTGTTGGCGGGCTTCCTGGCCGGTCTGTGGCGATCGCCACCGCGTCTGCTGGCGACCAGGACCGAAGCCGATTTCACCGGTAACCGCCGCGAGCGGCGGCGCAAGGCACTGGCAGCCAATGCGGCGGTGCCCAGGTCAACGTGGCCGACATTGCCTGCCTGGGGCAGGCCGCTGCTGGTGACGGCGGTGATCGCCGCGGGAGGGCTTTCTGCGTCGCTGCTGCTGCCGCGCCATGTGCTGCCGGCGTTGGTCTTCGTGCTGCTGCCCGCCGTACCGGTGGCAACCCTGCTGGGCTGGTGCTGGCGTCGCAGCGGCGGCGTACGCATCGTGCTGTACGGCATGCTGGCCGTCAGCACCGGCTTCTTCGCGGTGATGCTGGTACGCGGCCAGTTGCCGCCCAGCCTTGCGCTGCACACGCTGCTGAACCTGGCGGTCGGCATCGCCGCCATGCTGGTGTTCTTCCTGGTGCAGGCCGGTCGCGCGCGTTGGCGGAAGAAGCGCAACAGCTTCGCCATCCGCTTGGTGGTGCTGGTGCTGCTGACCGGTGGCTATGCGCTGGGCGCGCTGCTGGCCATCGACCGTGCCGGCGACGAGAACGCCCGCGTGCTGGCGACGATCGTGTCCAGCATGGGCACGCTGTTCCTGTACTTCATCTGGGTGTTCACTCTGCTGCCCGGCGAAAAAGCCCGCGGCGGCCGGGGGGCGCCCAGAGGCTACCGCTCCTCGTCCAGCACCTCGTCGTCCAGTTCGTCCTCGAGCAGTTCCAGCGACTGGTCCGGTGGTGGCGGCCGCAGCGGAGGCGGTGGCGCCTCGGGCAGCTGGTAACTCAGGCCGCCTGCACCCGCCAGCCCAGCGCGGCATCGTGCAGCTCGCCGCTGCCGCTCACATCGGCCACCTGCAGCTGCAGGCCCTGCGCGTTGGGCAGGTCCTTCTGCTCGGGGAACCAACGGCGATCGGCAGCGACCACGATCAGCAGGCCCTCGTCATCGCCCATCGGCGCGAACTGGGGCGACGGCGGGCTGATCGGCCGCAGGCCGAAGCGTTGGTTGGATTGTTCGCGCACCGCATCGACATCATGGCTGGGCAGGCCGACCTCGCTCAGGCAGGTCAGTTCGCTGCCATGGAAGGCGCCAGTGCGGTCGCTGGCCGGCAAGCGCCTGCGGCCGATCAGTTCCAGGATCAGGCCATCGGGTCCGGTGAAATACACCGACTGCGACTGCCAGCTGCTTTCCAGTGCGAAGTAGTCCAGCCCTTCCGGATTGCATTGCAACGGCGTGCGTGCGCGCAGCCAGCTCATGGCCTCGGCGAAGCGGTTGTCCGGCACATTGAAGGCAAGGTGCACGCCGCCTACCGGACGGCCATTCGCCGGTTGCAGCTGGATCGTGCTCCAGCCAATGCGGACCTGGTCGCCGGCCACCTCCAGCTGCAGCACGTCGCGGAAGTACGTGGCGACGCTGGCAACATCGGATACCGGCAGAGAAAGATGCAACAGGCGCATGATCGATCCTCCGTGGAGCGCTGGGTGCAGTGTAGTCCCGCGCACCTTTGCGCCGCGTCATCACCTGTGCAACGAATCGTTGTTGCCAGCCGTGGCATCGAGCCGTGCTCGACTGTCTTCAGCGCAAGGCCTCCCCGAAGAAGCGCACCGCGTCTTCCACCGCCACCGCATGCGTCTGCTCCTTCGGTACCGCAGTCATGCACAGCGCCTGCAGCCGCTCATTTGCCAGCGGCGTGCAGGCAGACAGGAAATCGTAGTGGCCGACACCGGGCAGCGCGTGCAGCGTTGCTTTCGGAATCAGCGCCGCCGCCACATCACCGTTGGTCACCGGCGGCGCCACTTCATCCGCTGAACCCAGCACGATCATCACCGGCTGCCGCAACGCCTTCAGCTGCTCCGGTGCAAACGCCTGCACGATGGCGGGCGCCAGCACGAACACCGCGCGCACGCCGGCAATCGAACGATCATCCTGTGCATGCTGCACGTACGGTTGCAGTTGTGGTGACGCCGCCGCCGCAAGACGCGCCGCCATCGTATGCGCGGCCGCTTCCTGCTGCGRCCTGCACACGCCGTCGTCCGGGTGCGCCTGGCAGAACGCCAGCAGCCGCGTCATGTCCGGCCGTGCGCCGGCGCTGAGCAGTGCGGTGAAGCCGCCAGCGGAATAACCCACCACGCCCAGCCGCGACGCATCAACATGTGGCCCCAGCTGCGGGTCGGCCTGCACGGCCGCCAGCGCCGCCTTCAGGTCGTCGGCGCGCAGCCAGGTCAGCACGCTGCCGGCCAGCGTCATCTCATCGGCGCCGTTGTTGCCGGGGTGGTCCACGGCGATCACCAGGTAGCCAGACCGCGCCAGCGCGGTGCCCAGCCACCCCATCATGCTCGCGGTGCCGCCATTGCCATGCGACAGCAACAGGGTTGGCAGGCGCCCGCCGGCAATGGGGGCATCCTTCGCCGCGCGCCCCACCTCGAACAGCGGCGCATCCGGTGGCCCGATGGTCAGCGGCGTCTCTTCGCTGCCTGGCATTGCCGGGTACCACGCGGTGAAGCGCAGCACCTCGCGCTGCGCACTATCGCGGATCGCCGCGCTTTTCAGCGTTGTCACGCCATGACGTTCACCGGCAATGGTGGGAGCGGCCGCCATCGCCACCGGCGCCAGAGCAGCCAACAGCAGGGGCAGCATCCATCGTGTCGCGCGCATCATTGGTTTCTCCGGGTCAGTCAGGGCGGTGATCGACCGGCAGCCAGATCTCCACGCCGCCATGGCCGGTATGCTCGTCGAAGCGGGTGTCGTAGCGTTCAAGATCCGGCGCGTTGGCCAGGTGGAGGTCGCTTGCCGGCAGGTACTGGTCCAGCAGCCAGAACCAGGTCGAGCGGATGGTGGAGATATGGCCGCCATGCCAGGCCACCAGGTAACGGCGCGCAGGCACATCCACCCGCTGCCAGTGTGCAGGCACCGATGGCAGTGCATTCACCGGCAAGGCTGCGATGTAGTCGAAGCCACCCTCGTCGTCGCTGCTGCAGCACACACCGAAACTGACCGGCGCCGGTGTTGGCCATTCGCGGTTGAGCTGCGCCCACTGCCCGGGAATCGCACCGCCGCTGTCGCGACTGTGGCGCATGCCGATGCCGGCCACCTGGAAGGGCGTGCAGTCGATCAGCCTGGGCGCCTCGGTGCAGGCCTGTGGCGCGTCGTCGAGGCGGATCGCGTGCACCAGTGCCAGTTCCTGCAGGCCCCGCTCGCGCACGCGCTCCGGGGTCTGCCCGAACTGCTCGCAGAAGGCACGGGTGAACGCGGCATGCGTGCTGTAACCGGCTGCCAACGCCACCTGCAGGATGTCGCCGGCACCGTTGGCCAGCTGTTGCGCGGCGGCGGTCAGGCGGCGTCCGCGCAGGTAGCGCACCACCGACGTGCCGGTGCGGGCCTGGAACAGGCGTGACAGGTGGAAGGGCGACARTCCGGCGGCTGCCGCGATGTCGGCCAGCGCCAGCGGCTTGTCGGCATGGCTTTCGATGTACCACAACGCTTTGCCGGCTGCGCTCATCGCGCTGTCCCTCGTTCGAATGCCGGGCAGCGTACCGGATCGACGGGGTGGGGCGCTTAGCAGTTCTTGCGCCGGCAGGGCTTTGCGTTTGCCGTTGCACCGGCAACAATGCGGTCTTCATGGACACGATCGAGGCCAGGGACATGCCGGAAGTCACCGCTATCAGCCAGACCGCGCAGATCGCCGCATGGTGATGATCATTGCGATTGCCCTGCTGCCGGCGCTGCTGCCACTGGCGCTGCTGGTGCTCATGTGGCGGCGGGCACCGCGCTGGCGCGGGGACCCCTGGCTGTACCGGGTGATGTTCTCATTGCTGGCAGCACTGCTGGCGCCCACGTTGTTGATGGCAGGCCATGGCGGCCTGCCGTGCCCGACCATCGGTGGCCTTGTACTGGTGCTCATGGACCTTGAGTGGATCGGCCAACTGCAGGTGAACCTGATTGCCTTCGGAACCGAGGACACTGCCATCCTCTCCGCGCCTTTCCTGTTCGTTTTCGCGATCGCGCTGGTCATCCCGCTGCGCACGGCGCGGCCCGCCGTCTTCGGCTTCGACGACGACACCGCATAGCGCAGAGCCCGGCATGGGCGGCGGCTGCACCTCCAGCGGTCGCAACTGTCGTCTCCACGTCATCGCTGCTTCACATCCCGCCCCGAGACTGCGCGCCTTGTCCAGGTCCCACCTGGCCCTGTCGTGCCTTCCCGGAGTCCTGCCGTGCATCGTTCGAAGCTGTCGCGTTCCATCCTCCTCGCCCTTGGTCTGGTCAGCGCAGGAGGCGCGATCGCTGCAGATGCCGGAACGGCAGACACCAGCAGCAGTGGCAACGCCGCTGCGCCCACCCAGCTCGATGCGATGCTGGTCACCGGTACCCGTGCCTCCAACCGCACCCAGTTTGAAACCCTGGCGCCGGTGGACGTGTTCACCAAGCAGGACATCCAGTCGGTCGACTCCACCGACCTGAAGGACGTGTTGGCGCAGCTGGTGCCTTCGTTCGTGGTGCAGCGCCTGCCGATGGCCGATGGCCAGGTGTTCGTGCGCCCGGCCACGCTGCGTGGCCTGTCGCCGGACCAGACGCTGGTGCTGGTCAACGGCCGCCGCTTCCATCGCAGTGCCTTGCTTGGCAACCGCGGCGCACAGGCTGCCGACCTGGCGCAGATTCCGACCAGCGCCATCAAGCGCATCGAAGTGTTGCGCGATGGGGCGTCGGCGCAGTACGGCTCGGATGCCATCGCCGGTGTCATCAACATCATCCTGGAGGACAGCCCGGGCACCGAGATCACTGCGGGCTATTCG
This sequence comes from Stenotrophomonas sp. 05L44_2, assembly GCF_056665995.1. Taxonomy (NCBI): domain Bacteria; kingdom Pseudomonadati; phylum Pseudomonadota; class Gammaproteobacteria; order Lysobacterales; family Lysobacteraceae; genus Stenotrophomonas; species Stenotrophomonas sp. 05L44_2. The sequence continues at coordinate 423 of NZ_JBFTNR010000057.1, read as the reverse complement.
CAGTACGCGCAGGGCGATGGCGGCTCGCGCGACTTCAGTGCGCGCACCGGCTGGGCGCTGGGTGACTACGGCAGCCTCGCCCTGTTCGCCGAATCGTCCAACTCCGACGCGACCTCACGCACGCGCCAGCGTCCCGACGCCATCGCCTTCCAGGCCGCGCATCCCGAACTGGACGTGCCCAACCCGGTGCAGCGCTGGGGCCAGCCGGAGCTGGAAAGCCGCCGCGTGGGCTTCAACCTGAAGGCCAATGCCAGCGACACCCTGGAGTTGTATGCCTTCGGCCTGTACAGCCACAGCGACGGCGTCAGCGATTTCAACTGGCGCAACCCCGATACCACCACCGGCGCGTACCGTACGACCAGCATCTTCCCGGGCTGGAACCTGCGCTCGCTGTATCCGGTGGGCTTCAGCCCGCAGTACGGC
>NZ_JBFTNR010000056.1:0-10049 GCF_056665995.1 Stenotrophomonas sp. 05L44_2 | reverse complement strand
GGGTGTCGACCTTGGTCGACAYGGCATGGCCTGCTCTTGGTGGGTGTCGACCTTGGTCGACACGGCATGGCCTGCTCTTGGTGGGTGTCGACCTTGGTCGACACAGTAGATCCACGCCATGCGTGGATCTACATAAAACCGGTGCTTACGACTTCTTGATGGCGTGGCCGCCGAATTCGTTGCGCATCGCTGACAGCAGGCGGTCGGTGAACGAATTGGATTCGCGCGAACGCAGGCGTTCGAGCAGCGACAGGGTGATCACCGGGGCCGGTACGTCCAGCGCGATCGCTTCGGCGACGGTCCAGCGGCCTTCACCGGAATCTTCCACATACGGTGCGATGCCATCCAGCGAGGGATTGCGCTTGAGCGCTTCGGTGCTGAGGTCCAGCAGCCACGAACGCACCACGCTGCCGTGGCGCCAGACCTCGGCCACCTGGGCCAGGTCCAGTTCCATCTCCTGCTTGCGCTCCATCAACGCGAAGCCTTCGGCGTAGGCCTGCATCATTCCGTACTCGATGCCGTTGTGGACCATCTTGGTGAAGTGGCCTGCGCCGGAAGGGCCGACGCGCGCCCAGCCGCGGTCCTCGGCCGGTGYCAGCGTGCGCAGCAGCGGWGCGATCTGTTCGACCACCGCTGCATCGCCACCCACCATCAGGCTGTAGCCTTCCTGCAGGCCCCACACGCCGCCGCTGGTGCCACAGTCCACGTAGCCCAGGTCATCTTCGGCCAGCGCCTTGGCGCGACGGATCGAGTCCTGGTAGTTGGAGTTGCCACCGTCGATGACGATGTCACCTTCGGCCAGGTGCGGGGTCAACTGGCCCAGCGTCTGGTCCACGGTATCGCCGGCGGGCACCATCAGCCACACCACGCGCGGCACCGGCAGCGCGGCCACTGCTGCGGCCAGCGAATCAACCACCTCCAGGCCGGCCTCGGCGGCGCGCTGGCGGGCGCCCTCGCCCGGGTCGTAGCCGACAACGCGGTGGCCACCGCGGTGCAGGCGCTGGGCCATGTTGGCGCCCATCCGGCCGAGGCCGATCATTGCAATATCCATTGTTTCACCTTCAGTTGGGGTCTAGGGTCAGGCTGCCTGGCCTGCCGGTGGCTGCGCAATGGCGCAACTGCGCCTCGCGCCAACGCCGGTAGAGCGTGGTATGCAGATTGTGCAACGCTAGGTCGATGGAAAACGGCGTGCGCGGATTCCGGTCGAGCAGGCGAATGATGTGGTAGCCGACAGGACGTATACCGCGTGGGTGCGCGTAGATCACGAACTGCTGGTAGAACGGATCGTCCAGCAACTGGTCCATCTGCTGCACGACGTCACGATAGCGCGGGGCCAGCTGCGCACGCAGCGCTGGATCGCGTTCGTACAACAGCCGCTCGAAATAGCGTTGGCCGACACGCGGAATGCCCTGCGCCAGCTGCCACAGGGCACGGTTGCGCTGGTCATACCAGGCCAGGCCACCGTGCTCCGCCAGTGCCTGCGCAGCGCCTGCGCCCACCTCCACCACGACGAAGTTCTCCGCCTGGTTGCTCAGATCGTCCAAGGTGCTTTTGTCGAAGACGTGTTCGATGAAGCCCGGCAGCCCGACAAAGGCCTGCCGCCCCATCGCCGACGTGCGCACGGCCTTGCCGTCGGCCATGAACTGGCCGGCCTGCGCGCCCAGCAGGATGCTGTCGGTGTCGTGCAGGCCAAGGAACGTGCCGATGGACAGTTCGGCGGGCGCGAATTCCGCATCGAAGGCCGCATCGCCGTACAGCTCGCGCTGCGTAGCCAGCTGCGCGACTTGGCGGCCGACACCGCACTCGGCACGAACGTGGCCCGTATAGAACGCATCCAGTGCGCGGCTGTTGCTGGCGGCAGGTACATAGCCGCGGCCGAAGCTGCGCACCCGCTGCCAACCCTGTGCCGGGGCGCCGCGTGCGCCAAAGCCTATCCAGCCCAGCTGCACACCGGTGAAGCGGAAGGATTCATTGTCCTGCAGTGCCTGCGTAGCGCGTTGCACGGCGCCGCCCAGTTCAAAGGCGTAGGCGCAGACCGTGGCCGGGTCATCCAGCAACTGCTGCAACAGGGCCTTCCTGTCGGCCTCGGCCAGCGTTCCCGGCCAACGCACGCGCAGATCACCGGCCGCCTGCGCCTCGGCCAGCGAGGCACGCGTACACACCGGCCCACCCTGTACCTGTGGCGTGGTGATCGTTGCGGTTTCAAAGCGCCATCCCAGCCGCTGCAGCAGGCCTTGGCTGCACTCGGCTGTAGCGGCCAGCGTGCTCAGGGGCCAGCCCAGCAGCAGGGCCCACGCCATCACCCTGCCGCGCACGCTCAGCCCTGGTCCGTTGCTGCCGGCGCTGGTTGGGGCTCAGGCCCGGCAGGAGGCTGCGGCGACGCGGCCGGTTGCGGTTGCGGTTGCGGCTCTGGCTTCGCTGCCGCTGGCAGGTACTGCTGCAGGCGCTGGAAGAAGCGCCGATAGAACTCGGCATCGGTGATCGTGCTGCTGGCCACTTTCACCAGTGAGTCGTCATTGCTGCCGAACGGCAGCGACACCGAGCCCAGCGCGCCCACGCCAACACTGGCCGAGGTCGGGCTCTTCTTCAGTGCATAGCGGTCCTGCACGGCGCTGACGAACACCAACGCCTGGCTGCCACGCGGCGCGCACGAGATACGCAGCACCAGCTGCTCATGGTCGTCCTCGCGCGGCTGGAAGTTCTTGTTGCCTTCCACCTGCGCATCGTCCGAGCGTGCGATCGCATAGCCCTGGCTGAGCAGCGTGCGCCGGGCTGCTTCGCAGGCTTCGGCGGGACGGCCATCGACGGTGCGCGAAAAGGTGTCGCCGGAGTCGAAGGACTCCCGCAGCAGACTGCTGTCGGCGGCACGACCGCCACAGGCGGTCAATGCCAAGGCACTGGTGGCAGCCAGCAGGGAAGCAGAAAGAAGGGAGGCCCGCATGGGTACTCCTGCGAAGACGTTATCCCCGAGGGTAGCCCCGTGCCCGTGTGCGCCGGGTCGAAAACACCGGTCCCGTCCGCCACCGTTGTACCCGGTTCATGCAAAAAGGGGACGGAAGGATCAAGTCGTTTGTGCCACTAACGACCTGATCCCTCCGTCCCCCTTTTTCAGTCAATCAGTCGGCCCAGCGGCCTGCGGCGGTGGACTGCGGCAGCACCTGCGCCGACAGCGGACGGTCGGCCTCCAGCRGGTTCACCGCGTCGGCCAGGATCGAGGCCGATTCACGCAGCAACGGATCCGGACGCTTCTCGGCGGCCTTCTCGCGGGCGGCATCCTTGACGATGTCGCGCTCGTTGCCGGTCAGGCCGTCATCGCTGCTGTCATCGGCCAACGGGTCCAGGGCCAGGCCCAGTTCCTTGCGCACGATCTGGCGCTGCTTGCGCTGGGTGTCCTGGCGCTCGCGCTCGGCACGTCGGGTCGCTTCATTCAGCGAGACGTACTTCTTCGCCGCTTCAGTACGGAACTGCTCCACGTCCTCGTTCCACCACTGGAATTCCTTGTCGGTGGCGATGCGCGCGTCATGGCGCGTTTCCAGCTTCGGCAGCAACGGCGCGAAGTTGCCGTACTGGGTGTGCGGCACCGCGGCGATACGGGTCCACGGCAGGGCATTGTCGTAGGTGCTCTCGCCGAACTCGGTGGCATCGACGCTGGCCGGGAACGCCAGGTCCGGCACCACACCCTTGTGCTGGGTGCTGCTGCCGCTGATGCGGAAGAACTGGGCGATGGTCAGCTTCACCTGGCCAAAGCGCTGGGCTTCGCCACTCGGCCAACGGTCCAGGTCGACGATGTTCTGCACCGTGCCCTTGCCGAAGCTGGTTTCACCGATGACCAGGCCGCGGCCGTAGTCCTGGATGGCACCAGCAAAGATCTCCGACGCCGAGGCCGAACCACGGTTGATCAGCACGGCCAGCGGACCGTCCCATGCCACGCCCTGGTTGCGGTCGCTGTTGACGGTGACCCGGCCACCGGATTCGCGCACCTGCACCACCGGACCCTGCTCGATGAACAGACCGGTCAGCTCGATGGCCTCATCCAGCGAACCGCCACCGTTGTTGCGCAGGTCCAGCACCACGCCGTCCAGCTTGTCGGTCTTGAAACCGGCCAGCAGCTTGGCCACATCGCGGGTGGCCGACGCGTAATCGGTGGCGTTGCGACGACGGCCTTCGAAGTCCTGGTAGAAGGTCGGCAGCTTGATCACGCCAACCTTCCGTGCCGGCTCGCCATTGACGGCCGGAATGGTCATGGTCTCGCCCTTGGCGGCCTGTTCGGCCAGGCGCACCTTCTGCCGGGTCAGCACCAGGGTGTGGYGCTTGCCGTCGACGCCCGCTTCGGCCGGAATGAACTCCAGCTTCACCTGGGTGTCCTTGGCGCCACGGATCTTGGCAACGACATCATCGATGCGCCAGCCGATCACATCTTCCACCAGCCCGGACTTGCCCTGGCCGACGCCGACGATGCGGTCACCCGGCTTCAGCGTGCCGTCCACGGCCGCCGGACCACCGGCGATGATCTCGCGGATCACCACCACGTCGTCCTGGCGCTGCAGCTGCGCGCCGATGCCTTCCAGCGACAGCGACATCGCCTGGTTGAAGTTCTCGGCGGTACGCGGGGTGAAGTAATCGGTGTGCGGATCAACCGCGCTGGTGTAGGCGTTCATGAAGAACTGGAAGGTGTCTTCGCCCTTCAGCTCGTTGACCGACTTTTCCAGGGTGGCGTAACGCTTGTCCAGCGTCTTGCGGATGTCATCGGACTTCTTGCCGGCCAGCTTCAGGCGCAGCCAGTCATTCTTCACCGACTTGCGCCACAGCTCGTCGAGTTCGGCGTTGGACGCTGCCCACGGCACGTCCTTGCGGTCGTACTCGAAGCGCTCGTCGGTGGTGAAATCCGGTTCCTGCTTCAGCAGCTTGCGCGCATAGGCCACGCGCTCGCCGACGCGCTGCTTGTAGACCGCGAACACCTGGAAGGCCGGCTCCAGCTCGCCGCCGCGGATGGCATTGGCAATGCCGGCCTGGAACGGTGCGAAGCGGGTGATGTCGGCCTGGGTGAAGTACTGCTTGCCGCCGTCCAGGGTCTCCAGGTAGCGCTTGAACACATCCTTGGAGGTGGCTTCATCGAGCGCACGCGGGCGATAGGCGTAGCGGCTGTCGGACAACAGGCCGTATACCAGCTTGGAGGTGGTCACCTGATCGGCGGTAGCCGCCGCCGGCAACGCCGGCGAGTCGGCCTTGGCCGCCAGCGCCAACGGCGCGACCAGCGCCAGGGCCATCAGGAATGCGGGGGCTTTGAATTTCATTGACGTGCTCGAAGGCGCCTTGCCAAGGGGGAGACTGCAGGGTGTTCAGACACCACGACAGTGCCGAAAGTTGCCGGGTTTGTCACCCGTCCACTTCCAGTGGAAAACCAGCCTAGCGGGGCCGGTGTAGCAAATTGTGAATGGCTGAAGAGCGGCCCACCTTGCGGTGACGTCTATCAGGTTACGGAGGCCGTCGGGTTGCAAGCCCCCTGAGTCAGGGGGCGGCCGCGAAGCGGCGGGGGTGTGGGTGGTGGTAAGCCGGGGCCCACGGTGTGCGCAGCACACCGTGGGAAGCGGTAGCGCGCATCGCGCAACCGCTTACTGGACGCCGGCACCCTTGGCCTGTACGTCGGCGTGGTACGACGAGCGCACCATCGGGCCGGAGGCCACGTGGCTGAAGCCCAGCTCGTAACCGTAGACTTCCAGCGCCTTGTAGTCGTCCGGGGTCCAGTACTTCAGCACCGGGTGGTGGTGCGCGGTCGGCTGCAGGTACTGGCCGATGGTGATCATGTCCACATTGTGCGCACGCAGGTCGCGCATGGTGGCCTTGATCTGTTCGAAGTCTTCGCCCAGGCCCAGCATGATGCCCGACTTGGTCGGTACGTCAGGGTGCTGCGCCTTGAAGTTCTTCAGCAGSKTCARCGACCACTGGTARTCSGCRCCCGGSCGMACGTTGCGGTACAGGTCCGGCACGGTYTCGATGTTGTGGTTGAACACGTCCGGCGGGTTCTGCGCGAGGATCTCCAGCGCGCGCTCCATGCGGCCCTTGCCGCGGAAATCGGGGGTCAGCACTTCGATGCGGGTGCCCGGCGATTTCTCGCGGATGGCGGTGATGCAGTCGACGAAGTGCTGGGCACCGCCGTCGCGCAGGTCATCGCGGTCGACGCTGGTCACCACCACGTACTTCAGGCCCATGTCGGCCACGGTCTGGCCCAGGCTGGCCGGCTCGTTGGCATCGGGCGGCTTCGGCCGGCCGTGTGCCACGTCGCAGAACGAGCAGCGGCGGGTGCAGACCTCGCCCAGGATCATGAAAGTGGCGGTGCCGTGGCCGAAGCATTCGTGGATGTTCGGGCAGCTGGCTTCCTCGCACACGGTCACCAGGCGGTTCTCGCGCAGCTTGGCTTTCAGGTTCTGCACGGCATTGCCCGAAGGAATGCGCACGCGGATCCAGGAGGGCTTGCGCAGCACCGGCACGTCGGCGAACTGCACCGGCGAACGGTTGATCTTGTCCCCACCCATCTGCTTGACCCCGGCCTGCAACGGCGCGGTGGACGGAAGCTCGGCCTGCACGATCTGCAGGGGAATGGTGCGGGCAGTGGTTTCAGTCATGGCGTTTCCGGGGGCGGTCAGGCGGCCGCAGAGAGATCAGGCAGTTCAGGCACGGGCTGCAGCAGCAGGCCGAACTGGCGGGCCAGGTGGTCCAGCAGCACCGGCTTGACGGCGTCCATCCCGGACGGACCACCCAAGTCTAGCACCGTGGTCACCTGCAACCCCTCGTAACCACAGGGGTTGATGCGGTGGAAAGGGTCGAGGTCCATGGCCACGTTGAAGGCCAGGCCGTGGAAGGTGCAGCCGCGCCGCACGCGGATGCCGAGCGCGGCGATCTTGGCGCCGCCGACGTAGACGCCCGGGGCGCCATCGAGCCGTTCGGCACCGATGTTCCATTCCGCCAGGGTGTCGATGATGGCCTGCTCGATGCGGCATACGTAGTCGCGCACGCCGATGCCCAGCCGCGGCAGCCGCAGCAGCGGATAGATCACGATCTGGCCGGGGCCGTGGTAGGTCACCTGGCCACCGCGATCGACGTGGACCACCGGGATCTCACCCGGCGCCAGCACGTGTTCGACCTTGCCGGCCTGGCCCAGGGTGAACACCGGCTCGTGCTCGACCACCCACAGCTCGTCCAGCGTGTCATCGTCGCGCTGGTCGGTGAAACGCTGCATGGCGTGCCAGACCGGCTCGTAGGCCTGGCGCCCCAGGTCACGGACCACCGCCGGGCGCGGCGGGCGCGCCTCGGGGGCAGCCGCTTCGGCAGCGCAGCTGACGGCTACACCGTCCACTTCACTTCCGGGTGGTCGCGCAGGGCCTGGTGGGCCACGTCGTACTGTTCACGGTTCTCGGCCCGGAAGACCAGGCGCACCGAGACGTACTTGCCGTTGGACGAATGCTTCCAGCTGATGCGCTCGTTCACCACGTCGACGCCAGCAGCCAGCAGCAGGCGGGGGAGTTCATGCTCCAGGCCGCGGTTGGCCGGGCCCATCGCGCTGAGCTCGAACTGACCGGGGAACTGGAAGCCGTGTTCGGGGTTGTCGGACTTGATTTCCATGCGCCCATTATCGGGCCGCAGGGCAACAAACCCAAGAGTATTCATGTAAGCCGGCGGCACTGCGGGCGGGCCGCTGCGTTGCAGCTGAACATCCATTCAGGCTGGGACCCAGCTCCCAGGGTGCCCCATCGCTGCGGCTTCACCTGCGGTAATCGATTGTATCGATCAGACAATGTTGTTTTCGGAACAGACAAGTGATCCCAGCGCGCTCGTTCCATCACAGCGCCGGGAGTACCGTGTCGTTGCATAAAACGACAGACAAAAGCCCCCTTCCCGATGATCATCCCATCCATGCGCTACCTCGCATCCTTTGGATTGTCCGGCCTGCTGGCCACCGCCCTCCCCCTTTCCGCCTACGCAGCCGAGCAATGCGGCCCGGACGCGATGCGCGAGCACCCGCCGCAGGTCAATTTCCGCGTCGACAACGACCTGTTCGGCGGCCGCCACCAGGACCAGGGCTATACCAACGGCGCCCAGCTGACCCTGGTCTCGCCCAACCTGGTCGATTACACCGACGACCCGTGCCTGCCGCGCCTGGCCCGCTGGGTGAACAGCCACCTGGAGGCACTGCACCCGGGCAGGTTCGAACAGCAGAACATGATCTTCAGTCTGGCCCAGGGGATCTTCACCCCCACCGATTTCACCCGGAAGGACCTGATCGAAGACGACCGCCCGTATGCGGGCGTGCTGGTGGCCAGCTTCGGCTACAACGCACGCAGCGGCGACCACCTGCAGACCACCCAGCTGACCCTGGGCGTGGTGGGCCCGTGGGCGCAGGGCCGGCAGGTGCAGAACGCGGTGCACGACGTGCTGGGTGATGAGAAATTCCAGGGCTGGGACAACCAGCTGCACAACGAACCGGTGTTCATGCTGACCCACGAGCGCATGCGCCGCTGGCCGGGCGATGCCAGCATCAATGCCGACGGCTGGGGCTGGGATGCGATCAGCCATTACGGCGGCTCGATCGGCAACCTGGAAACCAAGGCCAACGTCGGCGGCGAAGTGCGTTTCGGCTGGAAGCTGCCCGACGATTTCGGCAGCACCCCGCTGCGCCCGGCCGGCGAGAACACCGCGCCGACCCGGGGTGGCAAGCCCAGTGGCTGGTCGTGGCACATGTTCGCCACCACCGATGCGGCGTGGGTGATCCGCGATATCACCCTGGACGGCAACACGTTCCGCAACAGCCACAGYGTGGACAAGCGCCACGTGGTCGCCTACGGCGGTTACGGCGTGGCAGTGATGCGCGGCCGCTGGAAATTCGCGGTAGCCCGTTACCACAGCACCCGCGAGTTCAATGGCCAGCGCGAAGCCCCGGTGTTCGGCAGCTTCACCATCAGCCGCTCGCTGTAAGCGAGGGGCTGATGGTGAAGCGGGTAGGTGCCGACCGTTGGTCGGCACACCGGATTGAATCGCTCGCTGTAATCCGGGACTGCGTCCGCCGGGCCATGCCCGGCGGAATCCCACGAAAAAGGCCGGCATTCGCCGGCCTTTTTCATTCACCGCAGCAGGCTGCGGATCATTCCGATTCCCACCACATCCAGAAGCTGTCCCACAGGCGCTTGAAGAAGCCGGCCTGCTCGACGGCGGCCACAGCCACCAGCGGCGCTTCGGCCACCAGCTTGCCATCCAGGGTGACCTTGACGGTGCCGATCTGCTGGCCAGCGGTGAACGGCGCTTCCAGGGTCTTGGGCACGTCGATGCTCGGCTTCAGGTCGTTGTAGCGACCGCGCGGCACGCTGACCAGCATCGGCTGCGCCACGCCCAGCTGCACCTTGTCGGTGGTGCCCTTCCATACCTTGTGCTCGGCCACGGCCTTGCCCGGCTCGTACAGGCGGTGGGTCTCGAAGAAGCGGAAGCCCCAGTTCAACAGGGCCAGGCTGTCATCGGCGCGCTGCTTTTCCGACGCGCCGCCCAGCACCACCGCGACCAGGCGCTGGTCACCGCGCTGGGCCGAGCTCATCAGGCAGTAGCCGGCCTCGGAGGTGTGGCCGGTCTTGATGCCGTCCACGCTGCCATCGCGCCACAACAGCAGATTGCGGTTGGGCTGCTTGATGGTGCCGACCTGGAATTCCTTGATCTTGTTGTACGCGTAGGTTTCCGGGTAGTCGCGCACCATCGCGCGGCCCAGCAGGGCCAGGTCGTAGGCACTGCTGTGATGGCCCGGGGCGGTCAGGCCGTGGGCGTTCACGAAGTGCGAGTTCTTCATGCCGATCTTGGCGGCGTAGCTGTTCATCAGCGAAGCAAAGGCTTCTTCGCTGCCGGCCACGTGCTCGGCCAGGGCGATCGCGGCGTCATTGCCGGACTGGATCGCCATGCCCTTTTCCATGTCTTCCAGGCGCGCGGTCTGGTTGACCGGGAAGCCGCTGTAGCTGCCATCGGTGCCGGCACCACCTTCGCGCCAGGCGCGTTCGCTCATCATCACCTGGTCA
>NZ_JBFTNR010000055.1:0-10071 GCF_056665995.1 Stenotrophomonas sp. 05L44_2 | reverse complement strand
GCACGAAGCCGACGTCGCGTTCTGGCGCGAAGCGCAGGCGCAGTCCGGGCATGAGCTGGATTCGTCGCTGGATTCCCTGCACAGCGATGCCGGCGATGAGGAGGGTGGAGCGCCGCGCAAGCGTCGTCGTCGCCGTCGTCGTCCCGATGGCGCAGCTGCCGGTGCTGCCGAGTAATCCATGACCGGTGCCTGGATCGGGCTGGGTGCCAATCTTGGCGACGCAGCCAACACCGTCCGCGCGGCCATTGCCGCGCTGGACGAGCTGCCCGGAACCCGGCTGACGCAGGCGTCGCGGTTGTACGCGACGCCGGCATGGGGCAACGAGGACCAGCCACCCTTTGTCAACGCAGTGGCCTCGGTCGACACCGATCTGCCCGCCGTCGAGCTGCTGCAGGCCCTGCTCGCGCTGGAGCAGCGCTTCGGCCGCGTACGCGACCCCGCCGTGCACTGGGGGCCGCGTGCGCTGGATCTGGACCTGCTGCTGTTCGGCGAGCAGGTGCTGGACCTGCCCGAGCTGAAGGTGCCGCATCCCTACCTGCACGAGCGTGCGTTCGTGTTGGTGCCATTGGCCGAAATCGCCGCCGATCTGGCCATTCCCGGCCACGGTCGCGTACGGGATGCAGTGATGCGGGTGGATGCCTGCGGGATCGCGCCGTTAGGGTGATAATGCCCGGGTTATCTCCCCCGGTTATCAGCACATGAGCACCCACGCAGACAGCAAGCCCTGGACCGTTCCCGCCCTGGCCGAGGCCAAGCGCAATGGCCAGAAGCTGGTCATGTTGACCGCCTACGACGCAGGCTTCGCCCGCACCTTCGATGCCAATGGCGTCGACCTGATCCTGATCGGCGATTCGCTGGGCATGGTCGTGCAGGGGCACGATTCGACCCTGCCGGTGACCGTCGCCGACATGGTCTATCACACCCGCGCAGTCGCCCGCGTGCTGCAGCGTGCGCTGCTGATCGCCGACCTGCCGTTCGGCGCCGATGCCACCCCGGAACGCGCGCTGGATGCTTCGCTGCAGCTGCTGCAGGCGGGTGCGGAGATGGTCAAGATCGAAGGGGCCGGCTTCAAGGTCGACATCATCCGCTACCTGGTCGAGCGCGAGATCCCGGTCTGTTCGCACCTGGGCCTGACCCCGCAGTCGGTGCTGCGCCTGGGTGGCTTCAAGATCCAGGGCCGTGGCGATGCCGCGCGCCAGCTGGTGGACGATGCCAAGGCCGTGGCTGAAGCCGGTGCCAGCATCATGGTGCTCGAATGCGTGCCGACCCCGGTTGCTGCTGCCGTCACCGCCGCGGTGCCGGTGCCGACCATCGGTATCGGTGCCGGTCCGCAGTGCGACGGCCAGGTGCTGGTGCTGCACGATTTCCTCGGCCTGGACAGCGGCCACCGTCGCCCGAAGTTCGTCAAGGACTTCCTGGCTGAAGGCGGTTCGGTGGCCGGCGCCACCCGTGCCTACGCCGATGCCGTGCGCGATGGCAGCTTCCCCGACGAAGAACACGCGTACGCCCAATGATCCAGACCTTCAACGAACTCGGTGCGCTGCGCGCGCAGATCGCGCAGTGGAAGGGCGAGGGCCTGCGCGTGGCGCTGGTGCCGACCATGGGCAACCTGCACGGCGGGCACCACGCGCTGGTCACCCTGGCAAAGCAGTACGCCGACAAGGTGGTGGCCAGCATCTTCGTCAACCCGACACAGTTCGGGCCGAACGAGGATTTCAGCCGCTATCCGCGCACCCCCGAAGCCGATGTGGCCGGGCTGGAGCAGGTGGGCTGCGATGCGGTGTGGCTGCCCAGCGTCGAAGCGATGTACCCGCTGGGCGTGGACAAGACCACGCAGATGCATGCGCCTGGCGTCAGCGAGGTGCTGGAAGGCGCCAGCCGCCCGGGCCATTTCGATGGCGTGTGCACGGTGGTGGCGCGGCTGTTCCTGCAGGTACAGCCGGATGTGGCCGTGTTCGGCCGCAAGGACTACCAGCAGCTGGCGGTCATCAAGCAGATGGTGGCCGAGCTGTCGTTCCCGATCCAGATCGTCGGTGCCGAGATCGTGCGCGATGAGGATGGCCTGGCCAAGAGCTCGCGCAACCAATACCTCAGCGCCGAGCAGCGCCCCTTGGCGACCACCCTTCACCGCACCCTGCTGGGCATGCGCGAAGGCTATGTGGCCGGGCACGCGCGTGAACGCATCGAGGCCGACGCCGTCGCTGCGCTGCRGGCAGCGGGCTTCCAGGTGGATTACGCGGTACTGCGCACTCCGGAGCTGGCCGAGCCGAGTTTCGATGGTGGCGGCCGCGTGGCCCTGATCGCCGCGCGCCTGGGCACCACCCGGTTGATCGACAACCTGGAGTTCTGAACCGCCCCGCGCGGTTGTGCAGGGCGCCCGCAGTGGGCGCCCGTGTTCGCCGGACAAGGATGACCTGCCGATATGACCTCGTTTCCAGCCAGCCCCGGCCGCCGCGCCGTGGCGGCGATCCTGGCGGTGTTCGCCGCCGCGCTGCTGCCTTCGCTGGTGATCGGTGGCCTGATTGCCGGTCTCAGTCTCGGCCAGGAAGTGGCCACGGCCGCGCTGGYGGCCGCCTTGATGTTCGTACTGGCCTTCGCCCACGCCGTGGCGGTGCTGCTGCCGATGGGCCTGATCCTGCTGTCTTCCGGCCGCCTGCGCTGGGTGTGGTTCGCGCTGGTCGGGGCAGGGCTGGGCGCGCTGGCCATGGCCACCTGTGCCTGGCCCGACGGCTCTGGCGGTGCTCTTATGAGCCAGCTGTCCTCTGCGGGCAACTTCGACTGGGCCAGCTATGCCTTCTCGGTACTGGTGGCGGCCGGATTCGGCCTGATGGCCGGACTGGCGTTCCATGCCGTGTTCCGGGCCGTGCTGGCCGGTGCCGCGGCGCCATCGCCGGGCGCGCAGCAGCGCACCGGCTGAACGGTCTTCAGCATCCTGCGGCCGCTACCTGACCGCTGCCGCGTGGGTGCTAGAATCCGCTCTTTCCTTTGCCGTTGCAGCGCCCCCATGCACCTGTCCCTGCTCAAGACCAAGATCCACCGCGCCACCGTCACCCATTCCGAGCTGAACTACGAAGGCTCGATCGCCATCGATGACAACCTGCTGGCTGCCACCGGCATCCGTGAGTTCGAGCAGGTGCACATCTGGGACGTGACCAACGGTGCGCGCTTCTCGACCTATGCGATCCGCGCCGAAGCCGGCAGCGGCGTCGTCTCGCTCAATGGTGGCGCCGCGCGCCACGTGCAGGTCGGTGACATCATCATCATTGCCGCCTTCGCCAGCATGACCGAGCAGGAAGCCGACAGCTTCAAGCCGAAGCTGGTGTACGTGGATGGCAACAACCAGATTTCCCACACCAACGACACGATCCCGACCCAGGCCGCATGACAACGAACAACGGATTCGACTCGCTGCATTCCCACGCCCAGCGCCTGAAGGGCGCAAGCATTCCCGGCCTGCTCGCCGCCGAACCCGGCCGTGTACAGGACCTGGCGCTGCGGGTCGGTCCGTTGTATGTCAACTTCGCCCGGCAGAAATACGATGCCGCAGCGTTGCAGGCGCTGTTGGCGCTGGCTGCCGAACGTGATGTCGGCGGCGCCATCACGCGCCTGTTCCGTGGCGAGCAGGTCAACCTGACAGAAGGCCGCGCTGCGCTGCATACTGCGTTGCGCGGTGACGTAGTCGATGCGCCGGTGGCGGCCGAGGCGTATGCCACCGCGCGCGGCATCCGCCAGCGCATGGGCGTGCTGGTGCGCGCGCTGGAAGACAGCGGCGTGACCGATGTGGTCAGCGTCGGCATTGGCGGTTCCGATCTCGGCCCGCGACTGGTCGCCGATGCGCTGCGCCCGGTCACAGGCGCACGCCTGCGCGTGCATTTCGTGTCCAACGTGGACGGCGCCGCCATGCAGCGCACGCTGGCCACGCTGGATCCGGCGAAGACCGCCGGCATCCTCATTTCCAAGACCTTTGGTACCCAGGAAACCCTGCTCAACGGCCAGATCCTGCATGACTGGCTGGGTGGCAGCGACCGTCTGTACGCGGTCAGCGCCAATCCGGAACGCGCCGCCAAGGCCTTCGCCATCGCCGCCGATCGTGTGCTGCCGATGTGGGACTGGGTGGGTGGCCGCTATTCGCTGTGGTCGGCCGTCGGTTTCCCGATCGCACTGGCCATCGGCTTCGAGCGCTTCGAGCAGCTGCTGGAAGGTGCCGCGCAGATGGATGCGCATGCACTGGACGCGCCGTTGGAGCGCAACCTGCCGGTGCTGCACGGCCTGACCGACATCTGGAACCGCAATCTGCTGGGCTACGCCACACATGCGGTGATGACCTACGACCAGCGCCTGGCGCTGCTGCCGGCCTACCTGCAGCAGCTGGTGATGGAAAGCCTGGGCAAGCGCGTGCAGCGCGATGGCCAGCCGGTCACCACCGACACCGTGCCGGTGTGGTGGGGCGGTGCGGGCACCGATGTGCAGCACAGCTTCTTCCAGGCGCTGCACCAGGGCACCAGCATCATCCCGGCCGATTTCATCGGCTGCGTGCACAACGATGATCCGTATACGGTCAACCACCAGGCGCTGATGGCCAACCTGCTGGCGCAGACCGAAGCACTGGCCAACGGCCAGGGCAGCGACGATCCGCACCGCGATTACCCGGGCGGCCGCCCGAGCACGATGATCCTGCTCGACGCGCTCACCCCGCAGGCGCTGGGCGCGTTGATCGCGATGTACGAGCACGCGGTGTACGTGCAGTCGGTGATCTGGAACATCAACGCTTTCGACCAGTTCGGTGTCGAACTGGGCAAGCAGCTGGCCAGTGGCCTGCTGCCGGCCCTGCAGGGCGAGGATGTCCAGATCAATGATCCGCTGACCCGTGAGCTGCTGGCTCGGCTGAAGGGCTGAGCGCGGCGCGCCGGATGCGTGCGTCGATGCACTGGCGCGACCTCGTTCGACGAAGGCAGCCCGAGGTGTGGGCGGGTCTGCACCTGACCGTGCAGGCCCCCGTGCGCCCTGCGCTTGTGGTTTCGGTCTGCCCGCCGGACCGGATACGGGTGGGCACCGAGGAACGCCCCATGTTGTGGGCGAGGGTGGAGCCCGACTATTTCGGCGTGGACCTGCTTCGCAGCGCCTCCCCGGCCTCGCCGGCGATCATTCCACCGATCACGGCTGCCGAGGTGCGGGCGTTGCATTCGGATGATCCGGTGCGGACTGCCGCAGCGTGGGCACGTCATTTCGCACAGGCCCTTACCCGTTCGGATCGATCTCCGCTGGCCCAGGGCGAATGGCTGCTGCAGCCGACGCTGCATGGCCTGGAGCGTGCGCGGATGCCGCTCACGTTCGCGTCAGATGCGCTGGCCCGACCGGCGGTGGATACCTTGGACTGGTCGAGCGTGACGCACGGCGAATGCCTGCCTCCCGTCCTGCTGCGGGCACCGTCACTGGCCACGGATGGGCGGGTCAAGGCCTGGGCCAGGCAGGCCCGGGCAGGATCACTGCCACCGGTGCTGCTGATGTGGGTCAGTGGCCTGCAGGCACACGTGGTGCTGGACGGACACGACCGGCTGCAGGCAGCCGTGCAGGAGGGCGCCGATGTGCCGGTGCTGGTTCTGCTGCGTCATGGCGAGCGGTGCGTGGATGAGCAGGGCCTGGCGCGCGCTGACATCATCGTCGAGCGGTCTGGCGGCGCGGACATGACAGTCGAGGCCCGCAACCGACTGCTGCTCGATCTGTATAGCCCTGCGCGCGACGTCCTGCCCAGTCGGGCTGATCTGATGCGTGGTGGGGTGGATCAATGGATTGCAGAAGTGGACGCCGAGGCCAGGCAGGGCGAGGATGTCCAGATCAATGATCCGCTGACCCGTGAGCTGCTGGCGCAGCTGAAGGGCTGAGCGCGGGCGGGGAATGCCGCCGGGCATGGCCCGGCGCTACCCTTCGTCATGCCGGTAGCGACGGGCCATGCCCGGCGAATACGACGACGCTTCACCGGCTCGGATCGCGTTCCGGGCTCGGCCGCTTGGCCAGCTTGCGCTGCAGCGAACGCCGGTGCATGCCGAGCAGCCGCGCGGCCGCCGACACATTGCCGCCGGTTTCATGCATCGCCTGCTGGATGTGTTCCCACTGCAGGCGGCTGATCGGGGTCATCGCATCGGGCACTTCCATCTCGCCGTCATCGGCGGGGCCATCGTCTTCCTCGCCCAGCGCACGCAGGATCATCGGCACCGTCGATGGTTTCGGCAGGTAGTCGTCGGCGCCCAGCTTGATCGCCTCCACTGCGGTGGCGATGCTGGCATAGCCGGTCACCAGTAGGATCCGCATGTCTGCGCGCAGGGCGCGCAGCGGCTGTATCAGGGCCAAGCCGGAATCGCTGCCCAGCTTCAGGTCGATCAGCGCGAACGCCGGCGGATGCTGGCGGGCCAGTGCCAGCGCGCTGGCGGCATCCTGTGCGGTCTGCGTCTCCAGCCCTTTGCGGGCCAGGCTGCGCTGCAGGGTGCGCAGGTAGAGTTCGTCGTCGTCGACCAGCAGGCCAAGGGTGGAAGCAGTCATGGTCATTCCTCGCGGGGGGCCAGCGGCAGGCGGAAGCCGACGCGGCTACCGGCCCCTTGGGCCGGGCGCATCCACATCTCGCCGTCCAGGCGTTCGATGGTGGCATGGGACAGGGCAAGACCGACGCCCATGCCTTCACTCTTGCTGCTGCCGAACAGCTTGCCCGGCAGCACGGCGGCGCGGGCGTTGAAGCCGTGGCCGTAGTCGCGCACTTCGCCGATCAGGTCGTCGCCTTCGATGCGCAGGCTGAGATCGACGCGCGGACGGCCGGCCTGCTCGCCGGCATCGGCAGCGTTGTTCAGCAGCACCATCAGCAGGTGGCCGACGCCCGGGTCCAGCGGCAGGCGCAGCGGTGCGTCGTCGTTGCGATGCAGGTCGATGGTCGGGCGCACCAGCCGCCATTGCTCCAGCACCTGCTGGGCCGTGGAGTGGGCGCGCCCGGGGCCGTCATTGGAGGCCGGGGCGGCCAGGGCCAGCACGCGCTCCCGGCACTGCACCAGCAGTTCGCGCAGGGTTTCCATGTCCTCGCGCACTTCCGGTTCTTCGCTGCGTTCGGCCACGTCGTCGGCGAGCAGGGTCATCGTCGCCAGAGGCGTGTTCAGTTCATGCGCCACCGAGGCTGCATGCGTGGCCAGGGCGACGATGCCCTCGTTGCGCGCGAAGCGTTCGCGCAGTGCCGACAGTTCCAGCTCGCGCTCGCGCAGCGCGATCGCCAGCCGGGTAGAGAAGATCAGTACGACCGCAGCGGACAGCAGGAAGGTGGCGATCACGCCCCAGCGATTGAGGTCCAGTGCGTTGAAATAGCCCGCCGGCAGCGGTTGCCCGAACAGTCCGCTGGCGGCGTAGCCCAGCAGGCAGGCGCTGGCCACGGCCAGTGCCCAGCGCAGGGGCAGGGCGAAGGCCGCCAGGGCGATCAGGATCAGGAACAGCGAGCCGAACGGATTGGCGATGCCGCCGCTCCAGCTGACCATCCAGGTGAGGATGATCACGTCCACCAGGATGTGGCCGAAGGCGGTCAGCGGCGCGGTATCGGCCGGCTCCGGGCGCAGCTGCGTATACAGGTTGAATACGGCGAGCAYGGCCACGCCCGACCACAGCGGCAGTTGCGGCAAGGGCAGCCCCAGCACCCAGGTCGCAACCAGGATGGTGGCCGCCTGGCCAGCCACGGCCAACCAGCGCAGGCTGCACAGGGTTCGGAGAAACGGGGCGTCGGGACCGGTCATTCGCGCCCATCGTATGCGTTCGCGGGGACGGCTGCCTGCGACAATCGGCCGCAGCCGGACTGTCGCCTGAATGCGACACACCCGGAAGGTCGGGGCGGGCGTTAGAATGCCGGCATGCATGACGCCGTCACCCGCCCTACAGCCCCCTCCGATGCCACTTCCTGGCCCCGTCGCCTGACCCAAGCGGTCCAGATCGGTGGAGTCACCGTGGGCGGTGGCAAGCCGGTCGTGGTGCAGTCGATGACCAATACCGACACGTCCGATGTGGCGTCCAGCGTCAAGCAGGTCGCTGAGCTCTGGCGTGCCGGCTCGGAAATGGTGCGCCTGACCGTCAACACGGTCGAAGCGGCCGCGGCGATCCCGCGCATCGTCGACAAGCTGGCGATGATGGGCATSRACGTGCCGMTSATCGGCGACTTCCACTACAACGGCCACCAGCTGCTGACGGCCGAGCCGGCCTGCGCCGARGCACTGGCSAAGTACCGCATCAACCCGGGCAACGTMGGCTTCGGCAAGAAGAAGGACMYSCAGTTCGCGCAGCTGATCGAGTTYGCSATCCGCTACRRCAAGCCGGTSCGCATCGGCGCCAACTGGGGCTCGCTGGACCAGGCCCTGGCGGCCAAGCTGATGGACGAGAACAACCACCGCGAACAGCCCTGGGACGCCGGCCGCGTGCTGCGCGAGGCGCTGATCCGTTCGGCACTGGATTCGGCCGAGCAGGCCGTCGAGCTGGGGTTGCCGCGCGATCGCATCATCCTGTCGGCCAAGGTCAGCGGCGTGCAGGAGCTGATCGCGGTCTACCGCGACCTGGCCCAGCGTTCGGACTTTGCCCTGCATCTGGGCCTGACCGAAGCCGGTATCGGCAGCAAGGGCATCGTCGCCTCGGCGGCGGCGCTCAGCGTGCTGCTGCAGGAAGGCATCGGCGACACCATCCGCATTTCGCTGACSCCSGAACCGGGCCAGTCGCGCACGCAGGAAGTGATCGTCGCCCAGGAACTGCTGCAGACCACCGGCCAGCGCGCCTTCACTCCGCTGGTCACGGCGTGCCCGGGCTGCGGCCGTACCACCTCGGAATTCTTCCAGGAGCTGGCCAAGGTGGTGCAGAACCACGTGCGCGAAAAGATGCCGCTGTGGAAGATCCAGCACCCGGGTGCGGAGAACATGACCCTGGCGGTGATGGGCTGCGTGGTCAACGGGCCGGGTGAGTCGCGGCATGCCAACATCGGCATCTCGCTGCCGGGCACCGGTGAAGCACCGTCGGCACCAGTGTTCGTCGATGGCGAGAAGAAGGTGACCCTGCGTGGCGAGAACATCGCCCAGGAATTTGTCGCCCTGATCGATGATTACGTTGAACGCACCTATGTCCGAAGCGCCGGGTAAGCCGACGATCCTCGCTGCACCGGAGCCCGCCTCCGGCTTCCGCCACTGGATGGCGCGCAATGCCTGGCGGCTGCTGCTGCTGTTTGCCGGCGTGCTGCTGCCGCTGGCCGGATTCGTCGCCCTGGCCGACGAGGTGCACGAGTTCGAATCCTTCCATTTCGATGCGCCGCTGCTGTGGCAGATGCACGGCCTGCATTCGCCGTGGCTGGACCACGTGTTCGTGCTGCTGTCGAAGCTGGGCTACGAGTGGTTCCTGATCCCGGCCGATGTGCTGATTGTCGGTGCACTGGCCTGGCACCGGCGTTGGCGTGAAGCGACCTTCGTGGCGGTGAGCTTCGTAGGGTCGGCGCTGCTCAACATGGGCAGCAAGCACTTCTTCCAGCGCGACCGGCCCAGCTTGTGGGAATCGATCGCGCCGGAATCCACGTTCAGTTTCCCCAGTGGCCACGCGATGGGCTCGATGACCCTGGCGGTCACCCTGGTGCTGCTGGCCTGGAATACCCGCTGGCGCTGGCCGGTGCTGCTGCTGGCGCCGTCGTTCAGCCTGCTGGTAAGCGTTTCCCGGGTCTATCTGGGGGTGCATTACCCCTCGGACATCCTCGCCGGGTGGTGTGCCGCGCTGGTTTGGGTGGTAGGGTGCTATCTGGTCATGTTCAGCCGTCGTCATCCATGGCGACGGCACGGTTCGCCGCCAGCGACGGCCAGCGAAGCGATCACGCAAGGGGAGTGACGTGGATGCCCTCCCAAGGGCGTCTACCTGAGGGACGGGTTGTTTCGTTGTAACGGGTTCTGCAGGGCAAGGGGCACGATCAGTGCGTGAAGAATGTGATRCGCAAGGCAGAACGCCGGAATTGCGCAACATCCGCGCTTGCAGTGGTCAGGTGCTCCTGCCTAGGTTGACCCGTATTGGCCGCATTCGAAGAGGTACGTG
>NZ_JBFTNR010000054.1:0-10104 GCF_056665995.1 Stenotrophomonas sp. 05L44_2 | reverse complement strand
GCATAGACCGACCGGCTCAGGCCCTGTCGATGCGCATGCGGATCGGCGCGCAGTTCGGTACCACTGGCCTGACCGATGTCGGTCGAACGCTCCAGCCGATGGTGCTGCACCGGCGCATTGAAATGCTGCGCCAGGGCTGCAGCGAAACCATCGCCGTAGTCTTCACCGGTGAAAACAGCCTGCACCGGTCCGCCAAACAACGCCACGCACAGCCATGCGGTGAACGCGCGTTGCACCTGCTCACTGTCCTTGTCCTGCGGCAGCGCACGTACGGGAACACCCTGTTGCCTGYACAACGCCGCCAGCCGCGCATCATCCAGCACCGCCACCGTCGCCTGCGGAAAGCGCGCGCGCAGCCAGCGCTCGCGGCGCTCTGCGCTGTAGCCGGCAAAGCCCGGCTGCGACCAGCCGATCACCAGCAGCTGGATGCAGCGGGCAGAAGCAAATTCGATCAGGCGCTCGTGGCCGAGGTGCAGCGGGCAGAACTTGCCGACCACCAACCCGCGCGGTACCCGCTCAGGCAATGCCATCGGCCGCCCTGCCCGTATCCGCTTCGGCGCGCATCAGGTGCCGCCAGTGACGCAGCGCCACCAGCGCGTTGATCCAGAAACCGACATACAGGATCGAGGTCAGGTGCAGCCCGCGGCTGTAGTAAAGCGGCACCGCGATGGTGTTGACCAGCAGCCACACCCACCACGATTCCAGCTTGCGCCGCATCATCAGGATCTGTGCGATCACGCYCAGCACCAGCACCGCCGAGTCGATGTAGGGCGCATACGCGTTGGTCAGCCGGGTCAGCATCCAGCCGTAGCCGAAGGTCGCCAGCACCGCCAACGGCAGCAGCCAGCTCCACGCGCGTGCTGGCAAGCGGGTGATGGGCAACGGCGCGCCATGGTCACCACGCAGCCACTGCCACCAGCCGAACACGCTGATGACCACGAAGAAGAACTGCAGGACCATGTCCGCGTACAGGTGGGAGCGCTCGAACACCGCAGCGAACAACGCGCAGCCGACGATGCCCAGCCACCACGTATGCACGTTGTTGCGGCCGGCCAGCAGGATCGAGCCGGCAACGGCGATGTTGGCAGCCAGCTCCAGCTGGAAATTCGGGTCGGACAGGTTCATCGCGCTATTGTCGCGTAGATCCACGCCCCGCGGGATTGAGCCAGTAGATCCACGCCATGCGTGGATGGAAATCAAGCGCGCACGCGCACCAGCAGCCGGGGCTCTGCGCTACCCCAGCGGCCCAGTTGATGGTGCGGCGCCATCACAGGCGCGAGCCAATCCGGTGCTTCGATATCCCAGGTCACGCCATCGAACGGATGCGGCCAAGGCGTACCCTGCGGATTCGGCGAATGCAGGAACAGCGCGCTCTGGCCGCTATCCGGCGCCAACACCACCCAGCACTGGGTGTCCTGCCGCCTGCAGGCCACCGCGCGCTCGAGTAGCCGCAGCAACGCGGCGGCAACGGCGGTGCGATCACTGCCATGGCGATTGCCACGCCCCTTCCAGTCCAAGTGGGTGTGCCAGTAGTCGAACCATTCCGATGCGAGCGCATCCTGCAGCGCCACGGTGGCCCTCGCCTCTTCGGCGGCCCAGTAGCGGGTCATCTTCTTCAGGTATCGGCGATCGGCCATCAGGCCATTGTCGCGTAGATCCACGCCATGCGTGGATGCAGATCCCCGGAAAAAAGAAAGCCCCGCTTGCGCGGGGCCTCCTTCGTACTGCTTCAGGCAATCGCCGGAATCAGAACTTGTACTGCATCGACGCAGCCAGCACGTCGCCGGTGACCTTGTACTTGCCGACAACGTTGTTGGCGGTAGCGGAGGTCGAGTTGATGTTCGGATCCTTGGTGAACAGGTGGGTGTAGCCCACGCTGTATTCCATCTTCTCCGACGGCGCCCRGGTCAGGCCCAGCGACAGCCACTTGCGGGTGGTATCCGGCACGCGGACGTCACGGTGGGCGTCGGTGGTCGGGGTCTGGTCATAGGCCAGACCGCCACGCAGGGTCAGCTGCTCGTTCAGACGGTACTCGGTACCGATCGAAGCGAAGGTGGTGTCGCGGTAGTGGAACGGCAGCACGCTGTCGGGCTGGTTGGAGTCGTAGTCGACGCGCACTTCGTCGAACTTGCTCCATGCGGTGCGCGACACGTCGGCCATGATCTTCCACTGGTCGTTCACGCGGTGCGTGAAGCTGACGGTGGCGCTGGCCGGCAGGGTGATGGTCGCCCGGCCG
This sequence comes from Stenotrophomonas sp. 05L44_2, assembly GCF_056665995.1. Taxonomy (NCBI): domain Bacteria; kingdom Pseudomonadati; phylum Pseudomonadota; class Gammaproteobacteria; order Lysobacterales; family Lysobacteraceae; genus Stenotrophomonas; species Stenotrophomonas sp. 05L44_2. Next base: position 7,868 of record NZ_JBFTNR010000054.1, on the reverse strand, counting down.
TTGCTGTCAACGAAGGTGCCCGGGGCAGCCTGCGCCAGGAACGCGGCAGCAGCCGGGGTCATGGTGAAGTCGGCCTTGCCGTCGGTGATCTTGTGTTCGACTTCCGAGCGGTAGCTGAAGGCGATGTTGGTGCCTTCCACCGGGCTGACGGTCATGCCCAGGGTGTAGCCGACGGACACTTCGTCGCCCTTGATGCGCAGGTAACCATCAGCGGTACCCGGCGAGAAGCCGAGCTGTGCGGCCTGGCGGCCAGCGGCCTGGGCAGCGGCCTGGGCCTGTGCCGGGGTGCGGCCAGCGGCCAGTGCAGCGGCGGCAGCGCGCTGCTGGGCGCTGGCGTTGATGGCGGTACCGCCGTCGACGGCGCTGGTCAAGTCGACATTCAGGCGCTCGGCGAACACCGACGCACCGAACGACAGGTACGGGTTGACGTCGTAGGAGAAGGCCGCACCCAGGTCGATGGCCTGCAGTTCGGTCTTGACGCCGTTGTAGCGGCCGACCCAGTCACGGTCGTATTCGGTCTTGAAGCCGAACGGCACGGTCAGCGACACGCCGAAGTGCATGTTGTCCTTCTCGCCGAACGGCACGTGGAAGTACGCGGCCGGAACCGGAGCGATCATGCCGGCGTCGCCGCCGTTGCCGCCGGAAATCGGAGCGCCGTTGGCATAGCGGCCTTCGCCGCGGAACTTGGCGCCGAAGCTGATGGCGCTGACGTCACCCTGGATCTGGGTGCCTTCCAGCAGGCGCATCGAGGCCGGGTTGGTGGCGACCACCGAGGCATCGCCTTCGGCAGAGGTGGAACCAGCGAAGGCGCGGCCCAAGCCCTTGGCGCTGTTTTCCTTCAGCTGGAAGGCGGCGGCATTGGCGTCGGCGGCGGCCAGCGCACCGGCAACGCCGACGGCCAGCAGGGTCAGGCGGGCAATGGTAGAAGCAGTTTGCATCGTAGTTCTCTCTCCGGTAAGCGGTGATGGTGCTCTAAGTGCGCCTGCGCCCGACAGGCCGGATGGCCTTTCGAAGCGCGCCGGATTCCCCTCCCGACATACGACGCCGTATGCGAGTATTACCCAGAGCCGTTAATGAAACAATAACAGCGCTGGCGCATTCTTCGTCGCAAAAGCTGAACAGGCTCCTTCCCCGCCAAAAGCGCCCGCACGCTAGGCTAGTGCCATGTTTGTCTCCCTCCCCTCGCGCAAGAAGGCGACCCTGCGCTGGGCTACACCCGTGCTGTTTGCGGCACTGTGGCTGGCATTCCTGTGGTCGATCTCGCGCCCGGACGATGCCCGCGGAAGCCTGTGGCTGGACTGGGGCGCCCTGTCCACCGGCCTGACCCACCCGCTGGACTGGTGGGCAACGCTGCAGGACGGCAGCGTGCTGCGCCTGTTCACCGCCCTGTTCCTGCACGCCGACTGGTCGCACCTGCTGGGCAACCTGGTGTTCCTGCTGATCTTCGGCCTGCCGGCCGAGCGGGTGCTGGGCCCGTGGCGGTTGCTGCTGCTGTTCCTGGTGGGCGGGGCGATCTCCAACCTGGTCGCGATCTACACCATGGGCAGCCCGGACCAGATCATCATCGGCGCCAGCGGTGCGGTGTCGGCGCTGATCGGTGCCTATCTGGCACTGTTCCCCGGCGCGCGCCTGGGCGTGGTGATCCCGCTGGGGCTGTTCCTGGAGTTCGTGCGCGCCCCGGCCTATCTGCTGATCGGTGTGTGGGCGGCGCTGCAGGTGGTGTTCGCCTACATCGGCCCGACCTTCGGCATGGTCGCCTGGTGGGCGCACATCGGGGGCTTCGTGTTCGGCGTGGTGTACGGCATGTACGTGCGCGCGGCGATCGCGCGACGTCTGCGCAAGCGGCACGGCTTCTAGCGTCCGCTTGCTGCATTCTGCGAAACGCCCGAGCCATGCTCGGGCGGTGTCCGCACATCAGTCGAGCATGGCTCGACGCTACGCAATCAAGGCTTGGCCGGGATCTCTGCAGGCTTGGCTTCGGGCTTGGCTTCGGGCTTGGCTTCGGGCTTGGCTTCGGGCTTGGCTTCGGGCTTGGCTTCCGGCTTTGCTTCAGCCTTGGGCTCCGCCTTCGGTGCAGGCTTGGCGGCGGCCTTTGCTGCCCTGTCCGCTTCGGCCTTCGCAGCTTCTGCCTTCAAGCGCGCCGCAACCGAACCCGGGTTCTTCAGTTCGGCCAGTGCATCGTTGATCGGGCCATCGCCCGGCAACACGGCGCCTGCGTGGTAGCCCTCGGTGCCTTCCTCATCACCGCGCAGGTGGCCCGGCAGCGTCGCTTCACTGTAGTCACTCAAGCTGGCCGGCAATGCCTCGTCTTCCGGACGCGGTGCTGCCTTCAGTTCCACTTCCGGCACGATACCGGTGGCCTGGATCGATTTACCGCTGGGTGTGTAGTAGCGCGCCGTGGTCAGCTTCACCGAATCGCCGTTGTCCAGCGGCAGCACGGTCTGCACCGACCCCTTGCCGAAGGTGCGGCTGCCGATCACGCGCGCGCGCTTGTTGTCGCGCAGTGCGCCGGCCAGCACTTCCGATGCACTGGCCGAACCGGCATCGACCAATACCACCACTGGCGCGCCCTTCAGCAGGTCGCCCGGGGTTGCGTCGAAGCGTGCATCGCTGATGCTGATGCGGCCGCGGGTGCTGACGATGTTGCCCTTGTCGAGCAGATCATCGGCCACCTGCACCGCAGCGGTCAGCAGACCACCCGGATTGCTGCGCAGATCCAGCACCAGCCCCTTGAGGTTGCCACCGGACTGCTTCTGCAGCTGCTGCAGGTGCTTCTGGAAATCAGAGCCGGTGTCGGCCTGGAACGTGCTCAGGCGGATGTAGCCATAGCCCGGTTCCAGCAGGCGGCTGCGCACGCTGGTCACGCGGATCGTCTGCCGGGTCAGGCTGACGTCGAAGGGCTTGGGCTTGCCGTCGCGGACAATGGTCAGCACCACCTTGCTGCCGGCCGGGCCACGCAGCGGTTCGCTGGCATCGATCGCGCTGATCGGCTTGCCATCGATGGCGATGATCAGGTCGCCGGCGAGGATGCCGGCCTTGGCCGCCGGCGTGTCGTCGATCGGCGAGATCACCTTCATGCTGGCGTTGTCCGGCTGCTGCTGCAGCTCCACGCCGATGCCTTCATAGGCGCCATTGGCCTGTTCGTCGAACGCCTCGGCATCCTCCTTGTTGAAGTAGGTGCTGTGCGGATCGAGGTCGAGCAGCAGGCCACGCACAGCCGACTGCATCAGCTTGTTGTCATCGACCGGATCGACGTAGGCCGCGCGCACCGCGTTGTAGACGGCCACGAAGCGCCGGATGTCGTCCAGCGGCACCTTCGAGGTCACCGCCTCCTCGCTGCTGGCCGCCTTCCCGGGAGTTTCCTTCAACGGGACGGGGGCGGTCTGCTGTGCCCAGGACAGGGCCGGCAACAGAGCCAGCAAGAGGGTGGCGGTACGGGCTGCGCGCATGGATCACTCCTGTCGACGATGGCATCGTGCCCAAGGCACATGCACCGATTATGCGCGAAGCGTGGCTAAATTCCCGTTGAATCCGCCCTCCTGCGGCCAGGCGGAATTCAGCGCCGCTGCAGCCAGCTGTCCGGATTGACCGGTTGCCCGCCGCGGCGCAGTTCGAAGTACAGCGCCGTCACGCCCTGGCCACCGGAGTTGCCGACCTTGGCCACTGCATCGCCACGGCTGACCCGCGCACCGGCATCCTTCAGCAGGGTGTCGTTGTGGGCGTACAGGCTCATGTAGCCGTTGCCATGGTCGACGATCAGGATCATGCCGTAGCCAGTCATCCAATCGGAGAACACCACGGTACCGTCGGCCACGGCGGTGACGGTGCTTCCGGCGGGGGCGCCGATCAACACGCCACTGCTGGTACGGCCATCCGGCAGCTTGCCGCCATAGCGGGCCAGCAGATTGCCCGACAGTGGCCAGCCCAGGCCACCCACCTTGGGCGCTGGTGCCGAGGCCACGGCCGGCGGGRTCTTGGTTGCCGGTGCCGGACGGCCTTCGGCCTTGGCCTGGCGTGCGGCCTTTTCGGCAGCGGCCTTCTCCGCAGCGGCCTTGCGGGCGGCGGCACGGCGCTCGGCCTCGGCACGGGCCGCGGCAGCGCGCAGGTTGGCCAGCAAGGTTTCCAGCGCCTTGGCGTCCTGGCCCAGTGCCTGTTCCTTCTCGCGCTTGTCCTTGAAGCGCTCTTCCAGCGAAGCCACGGTCTGCGCACGCTCGCGACGGTCCGATGCGAGCGTGGCGACCTGCTGCTTCTGGTCGCGGTGAGTGCCCTGCAACTGCTGTTGGCGCTGGGCGATCTGTGCCTGCAGCGTCTCCAGTTCCTTGAGGTCGGCCGTCAGCGTGGTGATGCGCTGCGCGCGCTCGCGCTGCAGGTAGCGGTGATAGGCCAGCGCACGGTTGGCATCGGCCACCGTGTCCTGCGAAAGCAGCAGCTTCAACGGCGCGTGGTTGCCAAGCTGGTAGGCCGCGCGCAGCAGTCCGGCCAGTTCGCGATTCTGCTTTTCCAGGTTGGACTGCAGTGCATTGCGCCGCTGTTCGGCCTGGGCCAGCGCCTGGGTCTGCTCGCGCAGCGCCGATTCGGTCTGGGCCAGCGCACGACCACTGCGTGCCACCTTTTCATCGGCCTCGCGCAGCTGCTGCGACGCCTGTCCGCGCTGGCCCTCGATCTGCCGGCGCTCCTGCGCCACGCCCTTCAGTTCGGTGCGCAGCTTCTGCAGCTTGCGTTCGGCCTCGCGGGCCGAAGAGGTCTGCGCCGCACCCGGCAATGGCAGCGCCAGGGCCAGCGCCATTCCCAGCAACAGGCAACGTCCACCGCGCAGGGTGGCGATGTGATGCCGGCGTGAGGGGAAGACGTTGTTGCGCAAGGGCTTTCCAGTGACTTCAGGCAGATGCGGAGACGTGCAGGGAATGGTGACATCTCCGCACGCGGCCTGCCAGCCGCACAACAACGAGGTTCCCATGAAAGCTCTCTCCATTCCGCTGCTGTTGGGCATTGCGCTGGCCAGTGGCCCGGCCTGGGCCCAGGCAGACGTGAGCAAGGTCAACGGCAGCATCAGCGCCGATCCGGGCCAGCGCTACGGCAAGCTGGACACCGTCAATGGTGGCATCCGTGTCGGCGAAGGCGTGGAAACCGGCAGCATCGACACCGTCAACGGCGGCGTCAAGGTCGCCGATCGTGCGCGCACGGGCAGCATCGAGACCGTCAACGGCGGCATCCGCCTGGGTCGCGAAGTGACGGCCCACGGCGATGTCAGCACGGTCAACGGCAGCATCTTCAGCGACCAGGGCAGCCAGATCGAAGGCGGCGTGGAAACCGTCAACGGTGGCATCGGCCTGGTCGGCAGCCGCGTGCGCAAGGACGTGGAGACCGTCAACGGCGACATCACCGTCGGCATCGGCTCACAGGTCGGCGGTGGCGTGCATGTGCGCAAGCCGAACTTCAGCGTCTCGCTGACGGCCAGTCGCAAGCCGCGGGTCATCATCGGGCCGAATGCCGTGGTCAACGGCAGCCTGCTGTTCGAGCGCGAGGTGGTGCTGTACGTCCACCGCAGTGCGCGGATCGGCCCGGTCACCGGCGCCGATCCGATCCCCTTCGATACCGATACCGCCCCGGCCGACTGAGCCTGCGGCTTGGGCGATACTCCCCGCTACCGGTCGCGCGTGCTGCGTGGCCGTCCCTTGTGTTTCCAGGAACCGATGATGCCCCGCAAACTCCTCCTGTGCCTGGCCGCCGCGGCCGCGCTCAGCGCCTGCAAAGGCGAAGACACCCCGGCTCCGGCGCCCAGCGTCGACAACGCCGCCAAGCCGGCCACGCACACCTTCTCAGCGGCGATCAACGCCGCCGACTTCGCCGAGATGGTGAAGACCCTGGCCTCTGACGAGTTCGAGGGCCGTTCGCCCGGCAGCAAGGGCGAAGAACTGACAGTCAACTACATCCGCGACCAGATGCAGCGCATCGGCCTGCAGCCCGGCAACGGCGACAGCTGGTTCCAGGACGTGCCGATGACCGAGACCACGGCCGATGAATCGACCGTGCTCACCCTCACCCAGGGCGGCAAGACCCGCGAACTGAAGTTCGGCACCGACATGGTGGTGGGCACCCGTACCGGCCAGACAGAAGTGAAGGTCGATGCCAGCGACCTCGTCTTCGTCGGCTACGGCGTGGATGCGCCGGAGCAGAAGTGGAACGATTACGCCGGCCAGGACTGGAAGGGCAAGACGGTGGTCATGTTCGTCAACGACCCGGGCTTCCATGTCGATGACGAAAAGCTGTTCGAMGGCAAGCGSATGACSTAYTACGGCCGCTGGACCTACAAGTTCGAGGAAGCTGCGCGCAAGGGAGCTGCTGCCGCGCTGATCGTGCATGACACCGCGGGCGCTTCGTACGGCTGGGACGTGGTGAAGAACTCCTGGGCCGGCCCGCAGTACGACCTGCCGGCCAAGGACGATGCAGAGCCGCGCCTGCCGGTACAGGGCTGGTTGAGCGCCGACGCGGCCAAGGCCCTGTTCGCCGGCGCCGGGCTGGATCTGGACCAGGCCTACAAGGACGCCAGCAAGCCCGGCTTCAAGCCGGTACCGCTGAAGGCAACCGCTTCGGTGGACCTGAAAAGCAAGGTCGCGCAGAAGCAGTCGCGCAACGTGGTGGGCTTGCTGCCTGGCAGCAAGCGTGCCGATGAGGCCGTGCTGTACATGGCGCACTGGGACCACCTCGGCAAGCATGAGGGCGAACAGGGCGACAACATCTACAACGGTGCCGTCGACAACGCGACCGGCGTGGCCGGCATCCTTGAGGTGGCCGAAGCGATGGCCCATCAGGAACCGAAGCCGGAACGTTCGGTGGTGTTCCTGGCRGTGACSCTGGAAGARTCCGGCCTGCTGGGTTCGAAGTACTACGTCGCCCACCCGACCTTCCCGCTGGACAAGATCGCYGGTGTSATCAACATCGATGCGATGTCGGTGGCCGGTCGTGCCAAGGACGTGACGGTGACCGGCTTCGGCAGTTCGGAGCTGGAAGACATCCTCAAGCCGCTGGCTGCAGCCCAGGATCGCACCCTGCACGGCGAGACCTCGGTGCAGAGCGGCTTCTACTTCCGTTCGGATCACTTCAACTTCGCCAAGGCGGGTGTGCCGGCGCTGTACGCCGACGGCGGTGAGGACCTGCGCGACGGCGGTGTCGAGGCTGGCCGCAAGGCGGCCGCCGACTACGGTTCCAACCGTTACCACGGCCCGAAGGACGAGTATGACCCGGCCACCTGGAAGCTGGATGGCACGGTCGAGGACCTGCAGCTGATGTATGGCGTCGGCAAGGAACTGGCCGGCGGCGATCGTTGGCCCAACTGGTACGAAGGCAATCCGTTCAAGGCTGCCCGCGACACGATGATGAAGGCCAAGGCACCGGCCGCTGCGGCGAAGTAAGTCCCCCAGCCGTTGAGTTCCAAAGAAAGCGGCGCCCTTGGGCGCCGCTTTTTTGTGCGTGAGTGCTGGGCGCGGGTAGTGCCGGCCGCTGGCCGGCTGGCACGTGCAGCCGCGTGATGTTCATGAGGTTGCCGGCCAGCGGCCGGCACTACCTTCAGTTTCTCGCGCGCAAAGAAAAACCCCGCTGCGTGAGCAGCGGGGTTTTTGGATGTAAACCCTGGCGATGACCTACTCTCGCATGGCTTAGGCCACACTACCATCGGCGCAGCTACGTTTCACTTCCGAGTTCGGGATGGGATCGGGTGGTTCCATAGCGCTAATTTCACCAGGGAGACGGTTGCAGCAGCGCTTGCAGCGCCAGCTCACGTACTTGCCCTCGGGGCGGAAGGAACTCAAAAAAGCAGAGCCTTCACTTAATAGAAAAAACCCCGCTGCATGAGCAGCGGGGTTTTGGGG
>NZ_JBFTNR010000053.1:0-10155 GCF_056665995.1 Stenotrophomonas sp. 05L44_2 | reverse complement strand
GACCGAGTCCAATGCGATCCTGTTCTGGCTGGCCGAGGGGACGCCGTATCTTCCCGCCGACGGTTGGCAGCGTGCGCAGGCATTGAGCTGGATGTTCTTCGAGCAGTACACGCATGAACCCTGCGTGGCGGTGGCACGCTTCATCCGCGGCTGGACACCGGCCGACTCGCCACGCCGTGCTGAACTGCCGCGCCTGCATGAGCGCGCTGCCAGCGCGCTGGCGGTGATGGAGCAGCATCTGAGCCAGGCGCAGTGGTTCACCGGCGATGACTACGGTATCGCCGATATCGCCTTGTTTGCCTATTCCGATGTCGCCGCCGACGGTGGCATCGCACTGGATCCATTCCCGCAGGTGGGGGCCTGGTTGCAGCGGGTGCGAGCGCAGCCTCGCTTCGTGCCCATGCCTGCGGTGACCGCCGAGGTGCGCGCGCGGTTCAACGCACCGGATTGATTCCCCTGCAGCGTCGGGCGTGCTCGACCAGCGGAAGGGTCGGGCAGCCTTGGCGTTACGGTCTGCAACAACGACACGGAGGGTGTTCGATGTTCGCTGTGGTTCCTGATCCCATTCCCGCGCGCATGCGCGGTCTCAATCGCGCCGAGGTCTGTGACGTCAATTTCCTCGAGGCCGTACGCGCCTGGCGCGGCATCCCGCGTMCGCGCCCGGCGCCGGATGCGCCGATCCTGCCGGGCAGCACCCTCACCGCCGCCGCCTTCGGCGAACTGTTCGAATCGCAGCTGCTCAGTCGCCAGCTCGACCTGATGGCGCGCGTGCTGCGCGTGCAGAACAAGGTCTTCTACACCATCGGCTCGTCCGGTCATGAAGGCAACGCGCTGCTTGCGCGCGCCTGCCGCCACACCGACCCCGCCTTCCTGCACTACCGTTCCGGCGCCTTCATGGCCGAGCGTGCGCGGCTGGTGCCCGGCATGGATCCGGTGCGCGACGCCGCGCTGTCCTTCGCCGCCAGTGCCGATGATCCGGCCAGCGGCGGCCGTCACAAAGTGTGGGGCAGCAAGCCGCTGTGGGTGCTGCCGCAGACCTCGACCATCGCCTCGCACCTGCCCAAGGCGGTGGGTACCGCGCTGGCGATCGAGAGTGGCAGGCGCCTGAGCCAGCCGCTGCCGATTCCCGCCGACAGCATCGTGATGTGCTCCTTCGGCGATGCTTCGGCCAACCATGCCACCGCGCAGACCGCGTTCAATACCGCGATGTGGTCGGCCTACCAGAAACTGCCGGTGCCGATCCTGTTCGTCTGCGAGGACAACGGCCTGGGTATTTCGGTGAAGACCCCTGAAGGATGGATCGCAGAGCGCTTCAGCCGGCAACCGGGCCTGGACTATTTCTTTGCCGATGGCCTGGACCTGGCGGCCGGACACGCGCAGGTGCAGGCGGCGGTCGAGCATTGCCGGCGCATGCGTCGRCCCACCTTCCTGCACCTGCGCACCACGCGGTTGATGGGCCACGCCGGTACCGACTTCGAAGTGGAATGGCGCGCATTGGCCGAGCTGTGCGCGGCCGAGGCGCAGGACCCGCTGCTGCGCTCGGCGCAGATCGCGCTGGAATCGGGCTGGATGGATGCGGCGGGCGTCGAGGCCGCCTATGAAACCCTGCGCGCGCGCTGCATGGCCGCCGCCATCGATGCCGATTCGCGGCCGAAGCTGCAGACATTGCAGGAAGTGATCACGCCGTTGGCACCCTATACGCCCGCAGCGGTGCAGGCCGAGGCCGAGCGCGTGGCGCCCATCGAGGCCCGGCAGGCACTGTACGGCGGCGCCGATGCGCTGCCCGAACGGCAACCGCCGCGGCATCTGGCGATACAGATCAACCATGCGCTGCAGGAGCTGCTGGGCAAGTACCCGCAGGCGCTGTTGTTTGGCGAGGACGTGGCGCAGAAAGGCGGCGTCTACACGGTGACGCGCGACCTGCTGCGCCGTTTCGGCCCGCGCCGGGTGTTCAACACGCTGCTGGACGAAACCATGATCCTGGGCATGGCCCAGGGGCTGGCCAACATGGGCATGCTGCCGATTCCGGAAATCCAGTACCTGGCCTACCTGCACAACGCCATCGACCAGGTACGTGGCGAGGCCTGCTCGCTGCAGTTCTTCTCCAACGACCAGTTCCGCAACCCGATGCTGGTACGGGTGGCCGGGCTGGGCTACCAGAAGGGGTTCGGCGGCCATTTCCACAACGACAATTCGATCACGGCGCTGCGTGACATCCCGGGGCTGGTGGTGGGCTGTCCGTCGCGTGGCGATGATGCGGTGATGATGCTGCGCGCATTGGCGGCATTGGCCCGCGTGGATGGTCGGGTAGCGGTGTTCCTTGAACCGATCGCCCTGTACATGACCAAGGATCTGCACGCGGCCGGCGACGGCCAGTGGTTGTTCGACTACCCCGCACCCGGGCAGGCGCTGGTGCTGGGCGAGGGCAGGGTGTATGCGCCGGATGCCAGCGATCTGGTGATCTTCACCTATGGCAACGGTGTGCCGATGGCGCTGCGCGCAGCGGTCGCCATCGAGCAGCAGCTGGGCTGGCAGGTGCGTGTGGTCGACCTGCGCTGGCTGGTGCCGTTGAATGCGGCCTTCATCGGCGCCCAGGCCGCCACCGCGCAACGGGTGCTGGTGCTGGATGAAGGGCGCCAGAGCGGGGGCGTCGGCGAGGGCGTGATCACCGCGCTGGTCGAGGCCGGCCATGGCCACCTGCCCGTGCGCCGGGTCTGCGGTGCCGATACCTATACGCCGCTGGCGGGGGCAGCAATGTTCGGGCTTCCAAGCGACAATGCGGTGATTGGCGCCGCCCTCGACCTGGCGCAGGAACCCTGATGCATGTGTGGATTGGCAGGTATGTTGTTGCCGGCGGCACAGACGCCGGCCGAGGTCCTGCAGGCGCAGGCGCTGGCCATGGGCCAGGCGCTGCACCATCGCGGGCCGGATGACGGCGGTACCTGGGTCGATGCCGCCGCTGGCATTGCCCTGGCCCACCGGCGCCTGAGCATCCTCGATCTTTCACCGCTGGGCCACCAGCCGATGGCCTCGGCCGACGGCCGCTATGTGATGGCCTACAACGGCGAGGTCTACAACTTCGCCACGCTGCGCGCCGAACTGGAGCCGCTGGGGCATGCGTTCCGTGGCCATTCCGATACCGAGGTGCTGTTGGCCGCGATCCTGCAGTGGGGCGTCGAGGACACCCTGCAGCGCGCCAACGGCATGTTCGCCATCGCCCTGTGGGACCGCCAGGAACAGTGCCTGTGGCTGGCCCGCGACCGGGTCGGCAAGAAGCCGCTGTACTACGGCTGGGCCGGTGATGCCCTGGTGTTCGGCTCGGAGCTGAAGGCGCTGTGGCAGCACCCGGATTTCGACAACGATATCGACCGCGATGCGCTGACGCTGCTGCTGCGGCTGGATTACATCCCGGCACCGCACAGCATCCACCAGCGCTGCTACAAGCTGATGCCCGGGCGCGTGCTGCGGCTGGATGCGGCGGCGGTGGCGGCCGGGGCCAGCGCACATCGCCCTGAGCAGGCGCAGCGTCCGTACTGGGACGCGCGCGCGCGCATGCAGGCGGCACTGGCCGCACCGTTCCAGGGCCGCATCGAGGAGGCCGAGGAGCAGCTGGATGGCCTGCTGCGCGATGCCGTGGCGCTGCGCATGGTTGCCGATGTGCCGGTGGGCGTGTTCCTGTCCGGCGGCACCGATTCGTCGCTGGTGGCGGCGCTGATGCAGGCGCAGAGCGGGCAGCCGGTGCACAGCTTCAGCATCGGCTTCAGCGGCTCGCACCACGATGAGGCACCGTTGGCCAGGGAACTGGCTACCCACCTTGGCTGTGATCACACCGAGCTGTATGTCAGTGGCGCCGATGCGCTGGCGGTGGTGCCGCAGCTGCCGGCAATGTTCGACGAACCCTTTGCCGATGCCTCGCAGGTGCCGACCGCGCTGGTCGCCCGCCTCGCCCGCCAGGGCGTGACCGTCGCACTGTCCGGCGATGGCGGCGATGAGCTGTTCTTCGGCTATACCCGCTATGTACGCGCGCTGCGCAACTGGCAGATGCTGGGACGGGTGCCCGCGCCGCYGCGGCGCTGGATGGGCGCGCGTGCGCACCAGCAGGGCGAGGCGTCGCGCACCGGCGGGCTGGCCGCGTTGCTGGCCGAAACCGGCGCACGTGGCATCGGCGATGTGTATCGCAACCGCATCTCGCGCTGGCGCGATCCGGCGGCGGCGGTGATCGGTGCACGCGAGGCGGGCAGCTTCTACGATCTGGCCGATCCGCTGCATGGTGCCGGTACGCCGGCCGACGCGATGATGCTGGCCGACTTCGTCAGCTATCTGCCCGACGATCTGCTGTGCAAGGTCGACCGCACCTCGATGGCGGTCAGCCTGGAGGCACGTGCGCCCTTGCTGGACTGGCGCGTGGCCGAGTTCGCCTGGTCGCTGCCGCTGGGCTTCAAGCGCAGTGAGTCGACCAGCAAGGTGCTGCTCAAGCGCGTGCTGGGGCGGTACGTGCCGCAGTCGATGGTGCACCGGCCCAAGCGTGGATTCGGTGCACCGGTCAGTGATTGGCTGAAGGGCGATCTGAAGCCCTGGGCGGACGAACTGTTGCAGCCGGCGCGACTGGAACGCGAAGGCGTGCTGTCGGCCGCCGCCGTGCAGCCACTGTGGCAGCAGTTCCTGGGCGGCCAGCGCAAGTGGCACACGCACCTGTGGAACGTGCTGATGTTCCAGGCCTGGCAGGACCACTGGCGGCAGGTGCGTGCAGGCGTGAAGCGCGCTTGATCTTCACCGGCGGGGAAGGGCGCGGCGGCTAGGCTGGCCCTCCCGCACCGTGAGGAGTATGTCCTGATGTCCGTCCCCACCATTGCCGTATTCGTCGGCAGCCTGCGCAAGGACTCATGCAACCGCAAGCTGGCCCGCGCGCTGGAGAAACTTGCGGGTGACAAGGCGCGCTTCCAGTACGTGCAGATCGGCGACCTGCCGCTGTACGACCAGGATTTCGACGCCAGCTACCCCGCGCAGGGCACGCGCCTGAAGGACCAGGTACGTGCCGCCGACGCCGTGCTGTTCGTGACCCCCGAGTACAACCGTTCCGTGCCGGGCGTGTTGAAGAATGCCATCGACATCGGCTCGCGCCCCTACGGCGACAGCGCTTTTGCGGGCAAGCCAGCGGCGGTGATCGGTGCTTCCATCGGCCAGATCGGCACGGCGGTGGCCCAGCAGCACCTGCGCAACAGCCTGGCCTTCCTGGACATGCACGTGCTTGGCCAGCCCGAGGCGTTCATCCACTTCAAGGATGGCCTGATCGATGCCGACGGCACGATCCACAACGAGGGCACGCAGACGTTCCTGCAGGGCTATGTGGACCGGTTCCTGGCCCTGATCGCGGTACATGCCAAGGGCGATTGACGCCAGCAGCGGCGGTTCCCATCTGCGATAATGGTCCGCTTCGGGCGTCGCAACGACGCCCGTAGCAGGCAATGCGACGCCCTCGCGCCAGTCTGGACAGGCTCAGGCGGATATCCCCCGTTCTTCCACGGCTTATCCACAGGTTTGTCCATGGCCGCCGGGCTCGGCGCATGCCTACACTCGTCTGGCCCCTTTTGCAGGAAACACCGCAGCATGTCCGCCCGTTCCGGCTTCCGTTCCAACCGCAGAGAGCGCGGCGATGGCTTCGATCGCGATCGCGATGAATCGCGTATCGACCAGTTGCGCGTGCCGCCGCACTCGGTGGAGGCCGAACAGGCGGTGCTGGGTGGCCTGATGCTGGCACCGGAGGCCTACGACCGGGTCAACGACCAGCTGACCGAGGGTGACTTCTACCGCCGCGACCACCAGATGATCTACCGGGCGATCCGCGAGTTGTCCGAGCGCGAGCGCCCCTTCGATGCGGTGACCCTGGGCGAGTGGTTCGAATCGCAGGGCAAGATGGAGCTGGTSGGCGATGGCGCSTAYCTGATCGARCTGGCSAGCACCACGCCGTCRGCSGCCAAYATCRKSGCCTAYGCSGARATCGTGCGYGACAARGCGGTGCTGCGSCAGCTGATCCAGGTCGGCACSGACATCGTCAACGATGGTTTCCAGCCCGAGGGGCGCGACAGCAGCGAGCTGCTGTCCGCCGCGGAAAAGAGCGTATTTGCCATCGCCGAGCAGGGCGCGCGCGGCCGTACCGACTTCGTGGCCATGCCCGGTGCGTTGAAGGACGCATTCGAAGAGCTGCGCAACCGCTTCGAGAATGGCGGCAACATCACCGGCCTGCCGACCGGCTATACCGATTTCGATGCGATGACCGCCGGCCTGCAGCCGACCGACCTGATCATCCTTGCCGCGCGTCCTGCGATGGGTAAGACCACCTTCGCCCTGAACATCGCCGAGTACGCGGCGATCAAGTCGAAGAAGGGCGTGGCAGTGTTCTCGATGGAAATGTCCGCATCGCAGCTGGCGATGCGCCTGATCTCGTCCAATGGCCGCATCAACGCGCAGCGCCTGCGTACCGGCCAGCTGGAGGACGAGGACTGGAGCCGGGTAACCGGTGCGATCAAGATGTTGAAGGAAACCAAGATCTTCATCGACGATACGCCGGGCGTGTCGCCGGAGATCCTGCGTTCCAAGTGCCGCCGCCTCAAGCGCGAGCACGACCTGGGCCTGATCGTGATCGACTACCTGCAGCTGATGAGCGTGCCGGGCAACAGCGAGAACCGCGCGACCGAAATTTCCGAGATCTCGCGTTCGCTGAAGGGCCTGGCCAAGGAACTGCACGTGCCGGTCATTGCACTGTCCCAGCTCAACCGCTCGCTGGAAACACGTACCGACAAGCGCCCGGTGATGGCCGACCTTCGCGAATCGGGCGCAATCGAGCAGGATGCGGACATGATCGTCTTCATCTACCGCGACGATTACTACAACAAGGAAAATTCGCCGGACAAGGGCCTGGCCGAGATCATCATCGGCAAGCACCGCGGTGGCCCCACCGGCTCGTGCAAGCTGAAGTTCTTCGGCGAATACACYCGTTTCGACAACCTGGCCCACGACTCGGTCGGTTCGTTCGAATAGCGCCGACGGCGTTACGGTAGCGCCGGGCCATGCCCGGCGGATCTGCTCCCCAGCGGCAGGTTTCATCGCCCCCCAACCGGGTTTCGTCGCAAACCGTTTGCGGGCGACAGGGCGGGGCAGCAACGTGGTTGCAGGCGGCGGGGTGCCGCCGAGGGAGCCTCTGATGAAGACCTTGTTTGCGCTTGGTGTCTGGTGCCTGCTGTTCGTGCTGTGCTGGCCGTTGGCGATCCTGGCGCTGGTCGCCTGGCCGTTCGTGTGGCTGCTGAGCCTGCCGTTCCGCCTGCTCGGCATCACCTTCTCGGCACTGTTCGCCTTCCTGCGCGCGCTGTTCATGCTGCCGGCACGCCTGCTGGGCGGCGGCCCGGTGACCGCATGAGGTCGCGCGTCATTGCGATGGTGGCGCTGCTGGTGGCGGCGCCCGCGTCCGCCAAGGAGCCGCCGTCGGCCTACCTGGAGCGCGGGCATGATCCTGCTTTGGCCGCCACCGCCGCGACTGCAGAGGATGCGCCCAAGGAATCCTGCCGGGTGGCGAAGGAGTGGAAGGCAGGGGAAACGGTCGTCCAGCACCGCATCTGTGACGATCCGCCGAAGAGGGCTGCCGCCAAGCCGGCGCCGCGGCCGATGCAGCGTTGATCCGCCATCTGCCGGTACGGCGGTGGTTTCAGGATGAGGGTGCCGCGGCGGCCGGCGGTGCCGGGAACACCTGTTCGCGCAGATCGCGGTAGACCATGATGATGCGGCCACGCGGGCGCACTACGAATTCAACCTGCAGCGGCGCCCCAGCGGTGGCTGCCGCCGGATGGGTCACCGTGCAGGGCTGCTTGATCCCACAGCGCCGCAGGGATACTTCCAGGCTGCCATCGCTGGCCGTGCGCACATCCGCGCCGGGTGAGTGGAAGAGCGTCTCGGCAGGCACGTGGTAGCGGATCAGCACGTCGCCATCGCGTTGCGGCATCACTTCGACCGGCTGCACCTCGGCTGCGCGGTAGTCGGTTCTGGCTGGGGTGGCAGTGCACCCGGCCAAGGCGAAGCCGAGCAGCAATGGCAGGCGGCAGAAGCGGGACAGGTGCATGATCGTACGGCTCCATGGAAATCGGCGGCGGCCACAGCATGTCCTGGCCGGTTGCATTGGGCCGGGTTGCAGGCGGGCGGTCAAGCGGCCAACAAAAAACCCCGCCGAGGCGGGGTTTTTCGTATCCAGCAACGCTGGCCAGTGGCCGGCACTACCCGATGGCTCAGTTCGCCTTGTGGATCGCGCGCTTGCTCACGGCCATCGCCGCGTCGTGCACCACTTCCGACAGCGACGGGTGAGCGTGGCAGATCCGCGCCAGGTCGTCGGCCGAACCGCTGAACTCCATGGTCAGCACGCCTTCGTGCACCAGCTCGGACACGTTGGCGCCGACCAGGTGCATGCCCAGGATGCGATCGGTTTCGGCGTGGGCCAGAACCTTCACGAAGCCTGCCGGCTCGATCATCGCCACGGCACGGCCGTTGGCGGCGAACGGGAAGCTGCCGGCCTTGTACGGGATGCCCTCGGCCTTCAGCTGCTGCTCGGTCTTGCCGACCCAGGCCAGCTCCGGCTCGGTGTAGATGACCCACGGAATGGTGTCGAAGTTGACGTGGCCCGGCAGGCCGGCGATCAGTTCGGCAACCGCGATGCCTTCCTCGAAGCCCTTGTGCGCCAGCATCGGGCCGCGCACGCAGTCACCGACCGCCCAGACGCCATTGACGCCGGTGTGGCAGTGCGCGTCGACTTCGATCTGGCCACGCTCGTTGATCTTGACGCCGGTACCTTCGGCCAGCAGGCCCTTGGTGGCGGCGCGACGGCCGACGGCCACCAGCAGCTTGTCCACCACCAGCGACTTCTCGCCTTCGGCGTCGGTGTAGGTCAGGGCGACTTCCTTCTTCTTGCCCTTGCCGGTCACTTCGGCCTTGGAGACCTTGGCACCCAGGCGGATGTCCAGGCCCTGCTTCTTGAATTCCTTGGCGGCGGTCTTGGCCACTTCGGTATCGGCCGCGGCCAGGAAGTCCGGCAGCGCTTCCAGGATGGTCACTTCCGAACCCAGGCGCTTCCACACGCTGCCCAGTTCCAGGCCGATCACACCGGCGCCGATCACGGCCAGGCGCGCCGGCACTTCGGTGAAGTCCAGGCCGCCGACGTTGTCGACGATGGTTTCGCCGTCGAACTTGGCGAACGGCAGTTCGATCGAATCCGAGCCAGCGGCGATGATGACGTTGGTGCCCTTCAGCTCGACGACCGAGCCGTCATGCTGGGTGACCTTGACCACGTTGCCCGGCTGCAGTTCGCCGAAGCCGTAATAGGCGGCGACCTTGTTGGCCTTGAACAGCATGGCGATGCCGCCGGTGAACTGCTTGACGATCTTGTCCTTGCGGCCAACCATCGCTTCGACGTCCATCTTGGCATCCTTGAAGCTGATGCCGTGGTCGCCAAAGATGTGGCCCATGTTCCAGAACTGGCGCGAGGAATCCAGCAGCGCCTTGGACGGGATGCAGCCCACGCGCAGGCAGGTGCCACCCAGGGCCGGCTTGCCGTCCTTGCCCAGCGCTGCGTCGATGCAGGCGGTCTTCAGGCCAAGCTGGGCCGCGCGGATGGCAGCGTGGTAACCGGCCGGGCCGGCACCGATGACGACGACGTCGAATTGTTCAGCCATTGAAATAGTCCTTGTTGCATTACCAGAACCCCTCCGCGCAGGCGCGGAGGGGCGGGAGGTCTCTTACAGGCCGAACAGCATGCGGCCCGGGTTTTCCAGCTGGTTCTTGATGTCCACCAGGAACTGCACCGAGTCCTTGCCGTCGATGATGCGGTGRTCGTAGGACAGCGCCAGGTACATCATCGGCGCGATCACGACCTGGCCGTTCTGGGCGATCGGGCGCTCCTTGATGGCGTGCATGCCGAGGATGGCGCTCTGCGGCGGGTTGATGATCGGGGTCGACAGCAGCGAACCGAAGGTGCCGCCGTTGGTCACGGTGAAGGTGCCGCCCTGCAGTTCTTCCAGGCTCAGCTTGCCGTCACGGGCCTTCTTGGCGTAGTCGGCGATGGTCTTTTCGATGTCGGCGAACGACATGCGCTCGACGTTGCGCAGCACCGGCGTGACC
>NZ_JBFTNR010000052.1:0-10192 GCF_056665995.1 Stenotrophomonas sp. 05L44_2 | reverse complement strand
ACGCCGATGGCACCCCGCTGCGGATGATCGGGGCCATGCTGGATCTCTCCGGGCGGAAGGCCG
The DNA here is from genome assembly GCF_056665995.1 of Stenotrophomonas sp. 05L44_2. Lineage (NCBI taxonomy): Bacteria > Pseudomonadati > Pseudomonadota > Gammaproteobacteria > Lysobacterales > Lysobacteraceae > Stenotrophomonas > Stenotrophomonas sp. 05L44_2. Next base: position 10,129 of record NZ_JBFTNR010000052.1, on the reverse strand, counting down.
CCGAAGCGGCGCTGGCCGACAGCGAAGAGCGCCTGCGGCTGGCCACCGAAGCAGGCGAGCAAGGGTTCTGGGACGTGGACATGGTGCAGGACGTGCTGATCTGGCCGGCGCGCACCAAGGCCATGTTCGGCATCTCCGCCGGTGCGCTGGTGACCATGGACGACTTCCGTGCCGGGCTGCACCCGGACGACCGCGCGGCAACCCTGGCCGCGTTCGCCGCCGCCTGCGATCCCGAGCGGCGCGAGACCTATGACGTGGAGTACCGCACCGTCGGCAAGGAGGATGGCATCGTCCGCTGGGTCGCCGCCAAGGGCCGCGGCATCTTCGAGTTCGGCAGGTGCGTGCGCGTGCTGGGCGTGGCCATCGACATCACCGCGCGGAAGGCCGCCGACGCGCGCCTGCAGGAGCTGAACGGGCAGCTGGAGGCACGTGTTCGGGCCGAAGTCGCCGAGCGCCTGCGGGTGGAAGAGGCGCTTCGGCAGAGCCGCAAGATGGAGGCGGTGGGCCAGCTGACCGGAGGTATCGCCCACGACTTCAACAACATGCTGGCGACGGTGATCGGGCCGCTCGACCTGCTGGCGCTGCGCCTCGGCGACAGCGACGCGCGCGCCAGCCGGTACATTGAAATGGCCCTTGATGGCGCGCAGCGCGCCGCCCAGCTGACCCAGCGCCTGCTTGCGTTCTCGCGCCAGCAACCGCTGCAGCCGGTGGCGATGGATGCCAACCGCCTGGTGGCCGGCATGACCGACCTGCTGGTGCATTCCCTTGGCAGCAGCATCATCCTTGAAACCGCACTCGGCGCGGGCCTGTGGTGGACCCATGCCGACGCCAACCAGCTGGAGAACGTGGTCCTGAACCTGGCGGTCAACGCGCGCGATGCGATGCCCTCCGGCGGCCGATTGAAGATCGAGACCCGCAACCAGCGCGTCGACCTCGACACCGCATCGGCGCATGCGGGCGTGCCTGCAGGGGACTACGTCGTGATCGCGGTGACCGACGACGGCAACGGGATGACGCCGGAGGTGATGGCGCGCGCGTTCGATCCGTTCTTCACCACCAAGCAGGTCGGCCAGGGCACCGGGCTCGGGCTGTCGCAGGTGTATGGCTTCGTCCAGCAATCGGCCGGGCATGTGAAACTCGATTCCGCGCCCGGCAAAGGGACGCGGGTACAGGTCTACCTGCCGCGGCTGCTGGCCGACGTCGACATGCCCGCTGCCGCATCGGATGACGATGCGCCGGCCCTGCACGGCGGGCGCGAGCACATTCTCGTCGTGGACGATGATGCGGCCGTCCGCGCGTTCTCGGTCGATGCCCTCACTGAACTCGGCTATCGGGTACTGGCCGCAGATGGCGCCGCCAGCGCCTTGGCGCTGCTGCAGGCCCATCCAGAGGTCGCGCTGTTGTTTACCGACGTGGTGATGCCCGAGGTCAATGGACGGCAGCTGGCCGAGCAGGCACGTGCGCGCCATCCGCAGCTGAAGGTGCTGTTCGCCWCCGGCAACAGCCGCAACGCGCTGGTCGACAACAACGTGCTGGATGCGCAGGTTCACTTGATCGGCAAACCGTTCACCATCGGCGAACTGGCCTCGCGGGTAAGGATCGCGCTGGCCGGCGATGGCTGAAGGCCGCCACGCAGGTTGCGCCGCAGCCGGCAGCGGATGAATGCGCGACCGGGTCATGCTTCACCGCATGCCTACCGCGGCACCGCCATGCTGTCCCGGCATTGAATCCGCCAGCCAGCCTGCCGCAGCCAGCGAGGAGCCACGATGAGCCCACCGTCACACCTTCCCCTTTCGCGCCGGGAACTGCTGAAGTTGAGCGCGGGATCGGCCACCACCATGGCCCTGCCTGCGGTGGTCGCTGCGGCGGAGTCGGACCGGACCGGTGCACGGGCACCGGAACTGATGCAGGTGGACTTCGAGGTCAACGGAACAGCGCGATCGCTGCGGCTGGACACCCGCGTCACCCTGCTCGACGCCCTGCGTGAGCACCTGCACCTGACCGGCAGCAAGAAGGGCTGCGACCACGGCCARTGCGGYGCCTGYACSGTGMTGSTGGACGGCMGGCGSRTCAATKCCTGYCTGACSYTGGCGGTGATGCACSARGGCGCSRAGATCACCACCATCGAAGGCCTSGGCACGCCAGACCGGCTGCACGCGATGCAGGCGGCCTTCGTCAAGCATGACGGTTTCCAGTGCGGCTACTGCACCCCGGGGCAGATCTGCTCGGCCGTCGCCGTGCTGCAGGAAATCAAGGCCGGCATACCGAGCCACGTCAGCGCCGCGTTGGACGCGCCCAGTGCCTTCACTGCCGAAGAACTGCGCGAGCGTATGAGCGGCAACATCTGCCGGTGCGGTGCCTATTCCAACATCATCGAGGCCATCCAGGACGTCGGGGAGGCCAGCGCATGAGAGCTTTCAGCTACGAGCGCGCCCGGTCTCCCGCCGAGGCGGCAGCGGCAGCGGCGCGTACCCAGGGCGCTCGGTTCATTGCCGGCGGCACCAACCTGCTGGACCTGATGAAGCTGGAGATCGAGACGCCCGCCCACCTGATCGACGTAAACGGGCTGGATCTGGACACCATCGAGCCCACCAGCGAGGGAGGCCTGCGCGTCGGCGCGCTGGTACGCAATACCGATCTGGCGGCCGACCGGCGCATCCGGCGCGACTATGCGGTGCTGACCCGCGCACTGGTGTCCGGCGCATCGGGTCAACTGCGCAACAAGGCCACCACCGCCGGCAACCTGCTGCAACGCACACGCTGCCCCTATTTCTACGACACCGCACAGCCCTGCAACAAGCGGCTGCCCGGCAGTGGCTGCGGCGCGCGCGAAGGTTTCAGCCGGCAATTGGCCGTGATCGGTGCCAGCGAGCACTGCATCGCCACCCACCCCAGCGACATGGCGGTGGCGATGATGGCGCTGGATGCATCGGTGGAGACCGTCCGCGCCGACGGATCGCGCCGGAACATCGCGCTGGACGCCCTGTATCGCGCTCCTGGCCGTACGCCGCATATCGACACCATGCTGGACAAGGGCGAGCTGATCGCCGCCGTGATCCTGCCGCCGCCCCCGGGGGGCGTGCACGTGTACCGCAAGGTACGCGACCGCGCATCGTATGCGTTCGCCCTGGTGTCGGTGGCGGCGATCCTGCGGCCCGATAGCAGCGGCCGGATCGCCCTTGGCGGTGTCGCGCACAAGCCGTGGCACAGCGCTGCGGCCGATGCGGCCCTGCCGCAGGGCGCCGCCGCCGTGATGTCGGTGCTGCTGCAGGGTGCTGCGCCCACCGCACAGAACGCCTTCAAACTGGCGCTGGCCGAACGCACATTGGCTTCCATCCTGCAGGACGTGAGGGCCGAGGCATGAAATTCGACACCCCCGCAGGCCGCAATCCGATCGATGCGCAGACCGTTGTCGGCAAGCCGCACGATCGCATCGACGGCCCGTTGAAGGTCACCGGCAAGGCCACCTACGCACACGAATGGCATGACGCCACGCCTTCCGCCCCCGCCTATGGCGTGGTGGTCGGCGCGGGGATTGCCACCGGCACCGTGACCCGCATGGAGCTGGAGGCGGCACGGCGCTCGCCCGGCGTTCTGGCCATCGTCACTGCCGACACCGCCGGGCCGCTGCATCCGGTCAAGCGCAACGCGGCGCCGCTGCTGGGTGGTCCGAAGGTGCACCACTATCACCAGGCGCTGGCGGTGGTGGTGGCCGAAACGTTCGAACAGGCCCGGGCTGCGGCCGGACAGATCCGCATCCGCTATGCCCCGCAGCGTGGCCACTTCGATCTTGCGGACGCCAAGCAGGCAGGCGCTTCCCTGCAGACACCGGAGCCCGATGCGCGCGTCGGCGATTTCGAGAAGGCCTTCAGCCAGGCGGCGGTTACGCTCGATGCGATCTACCACACCCCGGACCAGTCGCACGCAATGATGGAGCCGCACGCGACGATGGCCGCCTGGGAAGGCGACCAGCTGACGGTGTGGACCTCCAACCAGATGATCGACTGGGGCCGCACCGATCTGGCCCGCACCCTGGGCATCGCCAAGGACAAGGTGCGGCTGGTGTCGCCCTACATCGGCGGCGGCTTTGGCGGAAAGCTGTTCCTGCGCTCCGATGCGCTGCTGGCCGCGCTCGCCGCACGCGCTGCCAAGCGGCCGGTGAAAGTGGCCCTGCAGCGGCCGCTGATCGCCAACAACACCACGCACCGCCCGGCCACGCTGCAGCGCATCCGGCTGGGCGCAACGCCGGARGGAAGCCTGACCGCCATCGGTCACGAATCATGGTCGGGCAACCTGCCAGGGGGCTCGCCGGAGGAAGCSGTGCAGCAGACGCGCTTGCTGTATGCGGGGCCCAACCGCTTGGCCGCACTGCGCCTGGCCACCCTCGACCTGCCCGAAGGCAATGCCATGCGAGCGCCGGGCGAAACGCCGGGACTGATGGCGCTGGAAATCGCCATGGACGAAATGGCGATCAAGCTCGGCCTGGATCCGATCGAATTCCGTATCCGCAACGACACCCAGGTCGACCCGTCCAATCCCGAGCGCCCCTTTTCACAGCGGCAGCTGGTGCAGTGCCTGCGCACGGGCGCCGAACGATTCGGCTGGCAGCGGCGCAGCGCCACCCCGGGCGCCGTGCGCGATGGACGCTGGCTGGTCGGCATGGGCGTGGCAGCAGGCTTCCGCAACAACCTGGTGATGAAATCCGGCGCACGCGTGCGCCTGGCCGCTGATGGCCAGGTCACCGTGGAAACCGACATGACCGACATTGGCACSGGCAGCTACACCATCATCGGCCAGACGGCCGCGGAAATGCTCGGCGTTCCGTTGCAGCAGGTCACGGTCAAGCTGGGCGATTCCCGTTATCCCGTGGCTGCCGGGTCCGGTGGCCAGTGGGGCGCCAACAGCTCCACCGCAGGCGTCTACGCCGCATGCATGGCACTGCGTACGAAGGTCGCGCAGGCGCTGGGAATGGACCCGGCGGCAGCGCAGTTCGAAGCCGGCAAGGTGACCGCAGGGGGCCGTAGCCGCGCCCTTGCCGATGCCGCTCAGGCCGGCGAGCTGGTGGCCGAAGACAGCATCGAGTTCGACACGCTGCAGGAGAAGTACCAGCAGTCGACCTTCGCCGCGCATTTCGTCGAGGTGGGCGTGGATGTGGCCTCGGGCGAAAGCCGGATCCGCCGCATGCTGGCCGTGTGCGCAGCCGGCCGCATCCTCAACCCGAAGACCGCGCGCAGCCAGGTGATCGGCGCGATGACAATGGGCATCGGCGCAGCGCTGTCAGAGGAGCTGGTGGTGGATCGGCGGCTGGGGTTCTTCGTCAATCACGACCTGGCCGGCTACGAAGTACCCGTACATGCCGACGTGCCGCACCAGGAGGTGGTGTTCCTCGATGAAAGCGATGCGGTGTCGTCGCCGATGAAGGCCAAGGGCGTTGGCGAGCTGGGCCTGTGCGGCGTAAGCGCGGCAGTGGCCAACGCGGTGTACAACGCGACCGGAATCCGCGTGCGCGACTATCCACTGACCCTGGACAAGCTGCTCGCTGGCCTGCCGGACATCGCATGACCAGTGCGCTCCACCCTGCCCCGTTGGATCTGGACGGTGGCAACCCGCGCCCGGTGCTGCAGGCTGCCGCCGACGCGGCGCGAGCCCGTCGTCCGGCTGCGTTGGCAGTGGTGCTGCAGACGGAAGGGTCCAGCTACAGCCGCGCGGGCACCTGTGCGCTGTTCGAACCGGGTCGACAGGTGGGCTGGCTGAGTGGCGGCTGCCTGGAACCGGAGCTGGCGCGACAGGCCGCCAACGCGGTGGATGCCGGGCGCATCGCATGGATGGAGATCGACAACCGCGACGACGCTGCGCTGTTCTCCGGCAATGCCACCGGATGCCGGGGTCGCCAGTGGCTGGCACTGCTTCCATTGCCGCAGCTCGGCGGCATCGAACAGCTTCTCGATGCCTGGCTGCAAGGGCCGCATACGCTGCACCTGGCACTGCAGGCTGATGGACGGCTGGACGCCCGCTGCGCCGGCTTCACCTTCACCCGCACGGTGCCCCCGGCCGCCCCGCAGTCGCCGGACGGCAGCCACCGCTGGCGGCTGCAGTGGCACCGGTCGCCTRTCGTGCACGTGCACGGAGCAGGCCCGGAGGCCGCGCTTCTGCTACCCCTGCTGGACCATCTGGGCTGGTGCGCGCATGTTGAGGAACCGCGACCCCGCTGGCGCGAGCACCTGCCCCTTGCCGCTGGTTCGTATTGTTCTTCCGCTGCCGCCGGCGCGGCCGATGCCGCACTCGTGATGCATCACAATTTCGAGCTCGACCGTGACGCGCTCGAACGGCTGGCAGGCTCGCGCGTGCCCTTCATCGGGCTGTTGGGGCCACGCCGTCGCAAGGACGACCTTTTCAGCGTGCTGGATACCCATACGCGCCGTGCGCTGGAACCGCGCCTGCGCTCACCGATCGGCCTGCCACTGGGCGGACGTGGTCCCGAAGCGATTGCCTTGAGCATTGCCGCGCAGCTGCAGGCATGGCGGCACGGAACGCCCCTGGCCACGCCATGACCGGGCATGCGGCCGTGGTGCTCGCAGCCGGGTGCAGCCAGCGCCTGGGGCAGCCCAAGCAGCTGCTGCGTGCGGGCGGAGAGACGCTGTTGCGACGCAGCGTGCGGCTGGCGCTGGAAACCTTGCCGGACACGCTGGTGGTGGTACTGCCCCAGCACCCACGCTTCGAAGAAGAACTCCACGGCCTGCCGGCACAGCGGCTGCACAATCCCAACCCTGGGCTCGGCATCGGCGGCAGCCTGGCGCTGGCCGCCACCCACGTGCACAGCGCCGCCAGGGTGCTGGTGATGATCTGCGATCAACCGACGCTGCGCGTGGAGCACCTGCGCGCGCTGCTGGGCGCGGCAGCCGCTGCACCGTCCGGCTGCGCGGCCACGGTACTGGGCGACACCATCGGCGTGCCGGCGGTGGTGCCGGGCAGCTGGTTTGCCGGAACAGGACTGCAACCTGCAGACGGGGGATTTGGCCGGCGGCTGCGGCAGACCGAGGGCATTGCGCGCTGCTCCGGCGCCGGGCTGGAATGCGATATCGATACGCCCGAGGACCTGCGCCGCGCGCGCGCGCTCGGCTGGCTGGATCCTGCGTCCGCCTGAGGGCGGCGGCGACAGTTGAACTGGCCAGACCGCGCTGCACGGGCGCTCGGCATACACGCTGCGCGGACGCTCCGCCGCGCAGGATGGTGCGCCCGCTACCTGCCAGCATTCCCGCACATGGCCGCACCCTCAGGCTCCCGCCTTGTCATCTACGCCGCGCTGGCCGGCAACCTCGCGATCGCCGTTGCCAAGTTCATCGCCGCCGGCCTGTCCGGCAGCTCCGCGATGCTCAGCGAAGGCGTGCATTCGCTGGTCGATACCCTCAACGAGGTGCTGCTGCTGTACGGTCTGCGCCGTGCCGAAAAGGCCCCCGACACCCTGCACCCGTTCGGCTACGGTCGCGAGCTGTACTTCTGGAGCTTCATCGTCGCCTTGCTGGTCTTTGCCGCCGGCGCCGGTGTGTCGGCCTATGAGGGCATCCAGCACATCCGCCAGCCGGAACCGGCCACCAACCACGCCATCAGCTACAGCGTGCTGGGTATTTCCATCCTGTTCGAAGGCGCCTCCTGGTGGGTTGCACTGCGCGAGTTCCGGCGCAGCAAGGGCACGCTGGGCTATTTCGAGGCGTTCCGCCGCAGCAAGGACCCCTCCACCTTCACCGTGTTGCTGGAGGACAGTGCCGCCCTGCTCGGCCTCGGCTTTGCCCTGGTCGGGTTGCTGGCCGCGCAGCTGCTGGAAATGCCGGTACTGGATGGGGTCGCCTCGTTGTGCATTGCCGGCGTGCTGGCGCTGACCGCATTCCTGCTGGCGCGGGAAACCAAGGGCCTGCTGGTGGGCGAGCCTGCGCACCCGGCCGTTGCCCAGCGCATCATGGCGGTGGCCGTGACCGATCCGGACCTGCGCCGTGCCAATGGCGTGACCACCATGCAGATGGGCCCGGAGCAGGTGGTGGCCATGCTCAGTGCCGAATTCGAGGACGACCGCACCACCCCGCAGATCGAAGCATGCATCACCCGCATCGAGGGTGCGGTGAAGCAGGAGTTCCCGGAACTGGTGGCGCTGTTCGTGAAACCGCAGACGCCGGAAGTCTTCGCCAGGCGGCGCGCGGCGCTGGCTGACCCGGAGTGAATCGATGGCGGCGGCTTCACCCGCTGCACGCCACACTGGAGCAGGATTGGGAAGCGAGCACTGCCGCAACATGATGGATTGGCTGCCGGATACCTGGATACCGATACCCCGCACCTTCTACCGGCGCCCGTCGACGGTGGTTGCACCGGACCTGCTCAACAAGCTGCTGGTGCGCAGCGACGGCCGTGCAGCGCGTATCGTCGAAGTCGAAGCCTACGCCGGCAGTGAGGATCCGGCTGCCCATTCGTATCGTGGCAGGACCGCACGCAACGCCAGCATGTTTGGCGAGGCCGGGCACCTGTATGTGTATTTCACCTACGGCATGCACTGGGGCAGCAATGTGGTCTGCGGCGAGGTCGGCGAGGGTGTTGCGGTACTGCTGCGCGCGGCAGAGCCGGTGGCCGGACAGGAACGGATGTACCCACTGCGGCCAGCTGCCCGCCACGATCACGACCTCGCCAGCGGTCCCGGCAAACTGTCGCAGGCGTTCGGCCTGGACCGGCGCGTTGATGGCGCCGATCTGGTCACCGCCAGCCACGGCATCACCCTCGTGGATGACGGCACGCGGCCCCCCGACGATCCGGTGGTAGGCCCACGCATCGGCATCACCCGGGCAGTGGATTTTCCTTGGCGCTGGCATGTTCGCGATCATCGTCACGTTTCAGTGCGCCCTGCCCGCGCCTCAACGCGAAGGAGCCCCCGATGACACCTCTCGACAAACCGCTGCGCCGTGAACTGACCATCGCCGGCCAGGCCTATACGCTGACCCTGGACCCGAGCGGACTGAAGCTGGTCGAGAAGGGACGGCGGAAGGGCCTGGAACTGCGCTGGGAAGACCTCGTCTCCGGTGACGCCGCGTTGGCCAGCGCCCTGCAGGCGTCCCTGCAACAGCCATGAGCAGGCGCATCACGACGGCATCACTGCCGTACGCAGGGCGCTAACAGACCGGGTACTAGCGTGGACAGCCATGGATGAGGCCACCCGACTTCGCGAAATCGAACGGCTGGGCGTGCTCGATACGCCGCCCGAGCCGGTGTTCGATGCCATCGTCGCCGCCGCGCGCGCCGCCACCGGCATGCCCATCGGCCTGGTCTCCATCGTTGCCGAACAACGGCAATGGTTCAAATCCAGCATCGGCCTGGGCGATGTCAGCGAAACGCCGCGCTCCATCTCGTTCTGTACCTACGCCATCGAACAGGACGCGCTGCTGGAGATTCCGGATGCGCGGCAGGATCCGCGCTTCGCCCACAACCCGTTGGTCACCGCCGGGCCCAGGGTGCGCCACTATGCCGGCATCCCTCTGGCCACTGCCCATGGCGCGCGCATCGGCACGCTGTGCCTGCTCGACACCCTGCCTGGCGTGCTGTCGCCGTCGCAGCGTGAGCTGATGGTCCATCTTGGCCGGGTTACCACCCAGGTGCTGGAGCAGCGCAGTGCGCTGTTGCGGCAGATCGACCAGGCACAGGCGCTGCATCGCGATCTCAAGCGCAGCGAGGACTTCCTGGAACGTACCAACACCGCCGCCAAGGTCGGCGGCTGGGAGCTGGAGCTGGCCACCCGCGAAGTGCGCTGGACACGCGAGACCAAGCAGATCCACGGCGTGCGTTCCAGCTACCAGCCAACATTCGAATCGGCCCTGTCGTTCTATCGTCCGGACAGCCGCAGCATCATCCAGGCGGCAGTGCAGCGCTGCACCGAACAGGGCACGCCCTGGGAAGTGCAGCTGCCGATGACCACCGCCGATGGCCGCAGCATCTGGACCCGCGTGGTGGGCACGCGGCAACAGGTGGAGGGCCTGCCACGGCTGGTCGGTGCCATCCAGGACATCACCGAAGAACGCGCGGTGGTGGACGCGCTGGAAGCCAGCGAGGTGCGTTATCGCCGCCTCTTCCACTACAGCCTGGGCCTGATCTGCAC
>NZ_JBFTNR010000051.1:0-10381 GCF_056665995.1 Stenotrophomonas sp. 05L44_2 | reverse complement strand
GAAACGCAGAAAGCCCGTCGCGGGGACGGGCTTTCCGAAAAGTCACCGGGCATGGCCCGGCGCTACGCGTTCGCGTGGGCGATCAGCCCAGCTTGACCAGCCAGCCGTGGCGGTCCGGCAGGCGACCGTACTGGATGTCGGTCAGTTCCTTGCGCAGTGACATGGTCACTTCGCCGGCCGGCGCATTGATGTCGCCCACCGAGAAGCCTTCGCCCTTCAGCTGGCCGATCGGGGTGACCACCGCAGCGGTACCGCAGGCGAACACTTCGGCGATCTCGCCGGAGGTCACGCCCTGCTTCCACTCATCGATGGTGACCTTGCGCTCTTCGACCTTCATGCCGCGGTCGCGGGCCAGCTGCAGGATGCTCTCGCGGGTGATGCCCTCGAGGATGCTGCCGGACAGTTCCGGCGTGACCAGCGTGCCGTCCTTGTAGACCAGGAACACGTTCATGCCGCCCAGTTCTTCCAGGTACTTGCCTTCGACCGGGTCCAGGAACAGCACCTGCGAGCAGCCCTGTGCCTGCGCCTTCTGCTGCGGCAACAGCGACGCGGCGTAGTTGCCACCGCACTTGGCCGCACCGGTACCGCCCTTGGCCGCACGCGCGTACTCGGTGGACAGCCAGATCGACACCGGGGCGACGCCCTTGGCGAAGTACGGGCCAGCCGGGCTGGCGATGACGTAGTAACCGGCCTTGTGCGCGCCGCGCACGCCAAGGAACGCTTCATCGCCGATCATGAACGGACGGAAATACAGGCTCGACTCATCGGCCGACGGCACCCAGGCGCTGTCGACGGCGATCATCTGCTTCAGCGATTCGACGAAGATCTCCACCGGCAGTTCCGGCAGCGCCAGGCGCTGCGCCGAACGCTGCAGGCGGCGGCCGTTGGCATCGGGGCGGAAGGTCCAGATCGAACCATCGGCATGGCGGTAGGCCTTGATGCCTTCGAAGATCTCCTGGCCGTAGTGCAGCACGGCCGCGGCCGGGTCCAGCTGCAACGGACCGTAGGCGCGCACGTTGGCGTTGTGCCAGCCGGCATCCTTGTCCCAGCGCACTTCCACCATGTGGTCGGTGAAGTGCAGGCCGAAGCCCGGCTTCTCCAGGATCTGGGCGCGCTCTTCAGCGCTGCGCGGGTGGTCCGAACGGGTGACGGCGAAGCTGGGAATGGACTGGGACACCGGAGATTTCCTGTTCTGGTTGCGGGTAATGCCGGGCCCGCGTCACTGCGGGCCGTGGGTCAAAGCATGCCGGTTTCGAGCCGTGCGGCCTCGGACATCATGTGCTGGTTCCACGGCGGGTCGAAGACCAGCTCGACGTCGGCCTCGGCCACCGTCGGGATCATTTCAAGCTTGCTGCGCACGTCGTCGACCAGGATGTCGCCCATGCCGCACGCAGGCGCGGTCAGGGTCATCTTCACGTCGATCTCGCGCTGCCCTTCGTCGAGGTGCTTGATCTCCACCTCGTAGACCAGGCCCAGTTCGACGATGTTGACCGGAATTTCCGGGTCGAAACAGGTGCGCAGCTGCTGCCAGACCAGTTGTTCGACCTGCTCGTCGCTGGCATCGTCGGGCAGTTCCAGCGGTGCCGGCGCTTCCTTGCCKATGGCATCGCCATCCTTGCCGGCGATGCGGAACAGATTGCCCTCGACGAACACCGAATAACTGCCCCCCAGCGCCTGGGTGATGTACCCATAGCTGCCGGCGGGCAAGGTCACGGTGTCGCCCTGCGGGACCATCACGGCCTCGCAATCGCGTTCGAAGTGGACAGGTTCGCTGCTACGGGAATACATGGGGACCGATATGGGGCTGCGGCATAAGCCACGCAAGCGGTCATTCTAGCGTAGGCGCCCCGCCCTCGCCGGTGCACTGCGGCAAACCACAGTATCCTGTGGGCGACCTTCAGGAGCTTCGATGTCCTCCAATGCCGCACGCGCCAGGACCGTTACCTGGCTCTGGCCCTTCATGTTGTTGCTGGCGCTGGCCACCGCCCCCCTCGCCTGGATGCTGATCGCCCTGTTCACCGGCCGTCCGGTCGGCTGGATGGCGGTACTGACCGCCCTGGAACTGGTGTTCATGCTGCGTCTGGGCACGCTCGGTCCCGGCAAGCTGCGCATCGCCCTGGTCGTGCTGGGCACGCTGCTGGTGGCCGCGATCTCGAACTGGGCGATCGCCAGTGCCTGGATGGGCGGCTCGATGGGCCTGAACCCCTGGGACGCCTCGCTGCGGATGGGCCCGCACCTGGCCTGGACGCTGATCACCCTGGCCAATGGCGTGATCGAATGGCTGTGGCTGGCGGTGAGCGTCGCCGTAGGCGCCTGGCTGGCGCGTTGATCGCGCCGGTGATGCCCTGGTAGATCCACGCCATGCGTGGATGGGGTGGTTGGATCCGGGGTCAGAGCCCTTTCCTGCGGAAAGGGATCCGACCCCAACCCTCAATGCCCGCCGTCGAGCGCCTTCAGCTCGCTGACCAGCGACGCCGCTGCCTCGGCACCATCGCCGTACAGCATGCGGGTGTTGTCGGCATAGAACAGCGCATTCTCGATACCGGCAAAGCCGGTGCCCTTGCCCCGCTTGATCACCACCACGTTGCGGGCATTGACCACGTCCAGTACCGGCATGCCGTAGATCGGACTGGCCGGATCGGTGCGCGCCACCGGGTTGACCACGTCGTTGGCGCCGATCACCAGCACCACGTCGGTGGTGGCGAACTCGGGATTGATGTCGTCCATGTCCGCGATCAGGTCGTACGGCACYYCCGCYTCGGCCAGCAGCACGTTCATGTGSCCGGGCATGCGSCCGGCWACSGGGTGGATGGCGWACTTGACCTTCACCCCGCGCGTGATCAGCCGCTGCGCCAGCTCCCAGATCTTGTGCTGGGCCTGGGCCACGGCCATGCCATAGCCGGGCACGATCACCACGCGTTCGGCAAAGCCCATCATCGCCGCCACGTCGGCCGCTTCGATGGGCTTCTGCGAACCGGAAATCGCCTGCGCCTCACCACCGGCGCCACCACCGAAGTTGGAGAACAGCACGTTGCGGATCGGCCGGTTCATGGCCTTGGCCATCAACCGGGTCAGCAGGATGCCGGCCGCACCGACCATCATGCCGGCGATGATCAGCGCCTCGTTGCCCAGCACGTAGCCTTCGAACGACACCGCCAGGCCGGTGAACGCGTTGTACAGCGAGATCACCACCGGCATGTCGGCGCCACCGATCGGCAACGTCATCAACACGCCCAGCGCCAGTGCCAGCACGAAGAAGGCGACGATCGCCCAGGTGMTGAGCGTGCTGGCGGCGATGATGCCCAGCACCACCACGGCCAGCGCCACCAGCAGGTTCATCACCTGCTGGCCCGGCCAGGTCACGCGCTTGTCGAGGCGGCCATCGAGTTTGGCCCAGGCGATCACCGAGCCGGACAGCGACACCGCACCGATCGCCGCGCCCACCACCGCCAGCACCAGCACCGTGCCGGACGGCTGCCGCGCGGCCAGATCGGCCAGCGCCTGCGCACTCCAGTGGGTGGTATCGCGGTTGGCCAGGAAGGCATAGCGCAGCAGTTCCACCGCACCGATGGCGGCCGCCGAGCCGCCGCCCATGCCGTTGTACAGCGCGACCATCTGCGGCATGTCGGTGACGGCGACCTTGCCCGCCGACCACCAGGCGAGGCCGGCCCCCAGCAGCAGTGCCACCAGGATCAGCGGCACGTTGTGCAGTTCGGGCAGGAAGAAGGTCGCCACCGTGGCCAGCAACATGCCCAGCCCCGCCCAGCGGATACCGCTGCTTGCGGTCATCGGCGAGGCCATGCGCTGCAGGCCGAGCAGGAACAGGGTGGCGGCGACCAGGTAGCTGGCCTTGACCAGCCAATCGAGCAGTTCGACGGTGCTGATGTTCAAGCCTGCGGCTCCTTCGGTTCATCGTTGCCGGCCTTGCGCACGCTCGGCTTGAACATTTCCAGCATGCGMGCGGTGACCACATAGCCGCCGGCGGCGTTGCCGGCGCCGAGCACCACGGCAAGGAACCCCAGCACCTTCTCCAACGGCGTCTGTGCGTGCCCCAGCACCACCATCGCGCCGATCAGCACGATGCCATGGATGAAGTTGGAGCCCGACATCAACGGGGTATGCAGGATCACCGGGACCCGGGAAATGATCACGTGGCCGGCAATGGCGGCCAGCATGAAGATGTACAGCGCCACGAACCCGTCACTCACCGGCAACGCTCCTGCTCTGTCTTCGTCGCCCCATCATAACCATGGGCTGAACCCTGCGCGCGTCCCGGTCAACCACGGCCGCGCTCACGCGTTGTCGATGGTGACCCCTGCCGAGGAACCGTACCCTGTGCTGGTGAGCAGCCCTGTCCCCTCAACCACCGATGCCGACGCCGTTCCGGCCTCGCTGGAAGCGTTCCTGGCCAGCGTCGGGCCGCGCGCCTTCCGCTTCGCCGAGGCCGGCCTGCGCCAGCGTGATGACGCGCTGGATGCGGTGCAGGACGCGCTGCTGCGCATGCTGGACTATGCCGACAAGCCGGCCGCCGAGTGGGCGCCGTTGTTCTGGAGCATCCTGCGCCGGCGCGTGATCGACCTGCAGCGCCGCCGCCGTTTCCGCCTGCCGTTCTGGCGCGACAACCAGGATGCCGATGGCGGCGAGATCGACTGGGCCGACCCCGCACCGGACCCTTCGCAGGCGCACGAGCAGCGCCAGCAGTACCAGCAGCTGGTGCAGGCACTGCGCGACCTGCCCGCCCGCCAGCGCGAGGCATTCACCCTGCGCGTGCTGCAGGACCTGGACGGGGCCACCACCGCCCGCGCCATGGGCTGCAGCGAAGGCGCGGTAAAGACCCATCTGGCGCGCGCCCGACAGGCGCTGCAGAATCAACTGGAGATGCACCCGTGAACCGCCCCCTGCCTTCCGATGACGCCCTGCGCAGCCTGCACGCGCAGTCGCTGCAGGCGCTGTCGCCGGCCACCCTGGCACGCCTGCGCAGTGCCCGTCACAGCGCCGGTGCGGCGCACGCCGGTCGCTGGCGCTGGTGGCTGGCCAGCGCCTGTTCGCTGGTGATCGCGCTGGGCATCGGCGTCCAGTTCGTCGGCCCGGGCGATCATCAGGGCGCGATCAGCACGCCGATCGTCGCTGCGGAAGAAGACAATGGCGTGCTGTACGACGAGAATCCCGATCTGTACCTGTGGCTGGGCGACAACGACCTGGCGATGGAGTGAACCATGCTGCGATACCCCTCCCTGCCCCTGCTGATCGCCCTGACCCTGCTGCCCGCTGCATCGGCACTGGCGCAGGCCACCGCGCCGGTGCCTGCCGCGCGGCCGGCACCTGCTGCCGCGCCGCTGCCGAACTGGGAACAGCTGAGCCCGGCCCAGCGCGAAGCGCTGTTGGCCCCGTTGCGTGACCGCTGGAACGGCGCCGATCCCGCGCAGCGCCAGCGCATGCTGTCGCACGGCCAGCGCTGGCAGTCGATGAGCCCGGAAGAGCGCGACAAGGCCCGCCGCGGCCTGCGCCGCTTCGAGCACATGAGCCCGGAACAGCGCGAGCAGGCCCGGGCGTTGTTCGGCCAGATGCGTGACCTCAGCCCGGCCCAGCGCGATGCCATGCGCGAGCGCTGGTCGCAGATGACCGCAGACGAACGCAGGGAATGGGTGCGGGACAACCCGCCGCCGGCGAAGCCGCGGTAACCCGCCATCGAAGGCGGACCGCCGGGCCATGCCCGCGGGTTCACCGGATGTCGCTGCACCCGCCGGGCATGGCCCGGCGCTACCGGCTTACGCCTGCCAGCGCGTTTTCGCCAACAGCTCATCTTCCCAGTCGAAGCCCAGCTGGCCGTCGCGCACGAACAGGGCGACGAAGTTCATCAGGTTGCGCGCATACATCTCGCTGGCCTGGGTTGCACCCCGGCTGGCCAGGCCCAGCGGGCCATCGATGGTCACGCCCTGGTGCTCGATGCATTGGCCGGGCTCGGTCAACGCGCAGTTGCCACCGCTCTCGGCGGCCAGATCGACGATCACGCTGCCGGCAGCCATGCCTTCGACCATCGCGGCGGTGACGATCGTCGGCGCCTGACGTCCCGGCACCGCGGCAGTGCAGATCACCACGTCCACGCTGCGCAGGTGGTCGCCAAGACGGCGCTGCTGTTCACCACGCTCTTCATCGGTCAGCGCCCGCGCATAACCGCCCTCGCCTACCGCGCTCACCCCCAGGTCGAGGAAGCGCGCACCAAGCGACTGGATCTGTTCGCGGGTTTCCGGGCGCACGTCGAAGCCCTCCACCTGCGCACCCAGGCGGCGTGAGGTGGCAATGGCCTGCAGGCCGGCGACACCGGCGCCGATCACCAGCACCTTGGCTGGACGCACGGTACCGGCCGCCGTGGTCAGCATCGGGAAGAAGCGCGGCGCGCGTTCGGCAGCAATCAATGCCGCCTTGTAGCCGGCCATGCCGGCCTGCGAACTGAGTACGTCCATCGCCTGCGCRCGCGTGGTGCGCGGCAACTGCTGCAGCGGGAACAGGTGCAGGCGGTCATCCGAAGCCAATGCGGCCAACGCAGGGTCGGCCGCCGGGGTCAGCAGGCCGACCACACTGGCGCCCGGCTTCAGCTGGGCCAGCACCTCGGCCGGTGGCGCCTGCACGCACAGCAGGATGTCGATCTCGGCCCAACGGGCGGCGTCGAAGGCGCGGGCACCTGCGTCGTCGTAGGCGGCATCGGTGAAACCGGCGGCCTGGCCCGCACCGGGCTGGTACCACACGGTGATGCCCAGCGCACCGAGCTTGCGCGCCGTTTCCGGCGTGAGCGCAACGCGTCGTTCGCCCGGCGCGGTCTCCTTGATCCCCAGCAACGCCACGGCCATGCAGATTCCCGCTGATCGGTGAGTGGGTCCGATCCTAGCAGGCGTACGTGGCTCAGTGCAGCGTCGCACCACCCGGGTCGAGGCGGTCGAGCACGCCCTGCATGGCGCTGTCGAAGGCGCCATCGTCGATGTGGGGACGCAGGCGACCCAGCCGCACCATCACCGCCAGTTCCTCGGGTGAGGCCACGCAGAAGCGCACGCCACGACGGTTGACGAACAGCAGGCGCGAGGAAATCGGGCTGATCCAGGACAGTTTGCCCGCCTGCACCTTGCCATCCTTGTCGACGAAGTCCAGCCAGTTGCCGATCTCCATCCGGCGGAAGCGGTCGGCATCGGCATTGTCGAAATCGTCGGTATTGAAGGTACCGCCCAGTTCCACTGCCGGCGTTTCCGGTGCCGGCGGCGCGGGCAGCACCACCTGCGGCAGCTCCGGCAACGCGCGCTGCAGCTCCGGTCGCGATTCGGCGATGCCCTGCAATGTGTCGTGCAGCGCATCGATGGCTGCGGTGGCTGCGTCGCCATGCACGCCGACGCTGGCAAACACCTTGGCCAGCATCGGCTGCCAGGCCTGCAGCCACGGCTTGCCGACGATCTGCCGGCGGGCCTCGGCCACTTCCTCAAGCAGGCCGTCAGCCAGGGTCAGCGCCTCGGCCACCGAGGCACCCTCCTCGCCCTCGCGCAGCAGCGCCAGGGTCAGATGGTGCTGCCAGGGCTGGCGCAGGAACTCGGCGATGGCCGGCGGCAGGGTGGCATCGCCGATGCGGCGATCCAGTTCGGCACCGGCACGGGTGCGGGCCATTTCCAGCTTTTCCTGGCCGCGCTGGGTCTCGGCGGCCCGCCGCTCGGCGATTTCCACGCGACGGCGGTGCTGTACCAGGAAATCGCGGAATTCTTCTTCCAGGGTCAGGAAGATCGCCAGGTTCTCGTTGAACTCGGCGACCAGCCGCTCGATGATCTCCTCCACCTTGGCCATCAGCATGCGTTCGGCCTGGCTTTCGCCGGTGTTGCCCTCGCAGGCTTCGGCCAGCGAATTGAGCAGCTTGCGCGCCGGATGGGTCTTCTGCACGAACATGCGGCGGTCCAGCATCGCCACCTTCACGAACGGAACCACCAGGCGGCCGATCAGCTCACGCGAGCGGCCTTCCAGTTCGCGCTCATCGAGCATCACGTCGAACAGCATGCCGACCAGGTCGATCGCATCCTCGTCCTGCGCGTCCAGCCGGGTCTGGCCCGGGTCGACGCCCAGCCGGGTAGCGCTGGACAGCACTTCGCTCTTCAGCCGCTGCGCCAACGATTCGCCGTCCTCGCCGATCGCCGCACGCAGGGTCGCACTGGGCGTGGCCTGCAGCAGCGACAGCACCGACATCATTTCGCGCTGGCTCAACGGGCGATGCTGGCCGACCGCGACCTGCGCCGCAGAGGTTGCGTCGTCGCGCACGTGGCGGGTCTGCTGCAGCAGTTCGTGCAGGGCTTCCAGCAGCATGCCCTGCTGGCCGGAATAGGCTTCACCGGACGGGCTCTCTTCGCCACCAGCATGTTGCTGCATGTGGCCACGACGCTCCGACCAGCGCGCGGCAAATCGCTGCGCCCAGGCCGGCGCGGCCTGTTCGTCGTCATTGAATTCGTTGTCAACGCCCGGCGCCGTGCGCTGCTCGACCAGATCATCCAGGCCATGCGGAACGTGCTGCGCCGGGGCCGGCGCCAGTGGTCGGCGCGGCGCACCCATCTGCGACATCACCCCGGCCGCAGCCAGGTGCTCGTCCAGCTTCTCGTAGATGCGGCCCACCGGCGCGCGCAGGTCGCGCTCGCACAGCTTGATCAGCACCAGGTGTACTTCCGGGGCCAGCTCGCAGCCGGCGAAGGCTTCGTGGATGGCCACGCCCAGATGCTCGGGGCTGATCGGGTTGCGGTCAGCGTCGAGTTCGATACCGCCGCCCAGCCAGCCCAGGCGGCGGTCGAGCCGCGCCAGCACCGGCTTGAAGTCGCGCAGCAGCACGGTGGCGAAGTTGCGCACCGCCAGCCGTGATTCCAGTACATGTTCCGGCACCAGGCTCAGGCCATCCTGGGCCTGCCCGGCCAGGGTCAGCTCGGCAGAGACGGGCTCGCCCGCCGCCAGGCCGGCCCAGGCATGGCCGAGATGGGCGGCAAAAGCACCGGCGATCTCTTCACGGCGGCGGCGCAGCTCGCGCATCGCGTCCAGGAACAGCAACTGCGRCGAGCCGGCATTGCCGGCACGGTCGAACAGGGCATCGTCGAAGCGGGCCAGTGCCGCGCCAAAGGCCTGGCACAACGCCGGCAGGACGATGTCCCGGGCAAGCTGGAGCTGGGCCGGGTCACGGCCCGGCGATCCCATCGGAGTGGGCGCGCTCATCATTCGGGAAGGCTCCCCACCTTCTCTGGTGCGACAGACATCATGGACATCGCGACGGCCGGTACACCCCATGCACCGGTCCTTCGATGGTAGGCCGCCCAGCCCATCGCGGACAGTGAAACAGTCCTCACTTCAAACCTCATGAACGGCGGCCCGGCAATATTACGTATCGTAAGCCGTGCGGGGCCTGCGAGGCGAGGGGAAGCGGGGCTCCGTGATCCGCCAGTGGCATGATGTTCATCACAGTTTGCTATTCAGGGGTCTGACGCGACACAAACGGCGTCATCTACCTCCCCGACTATAATCAGCGACCCGTGATGACCGGTTCAGACTCCATGCCCGACCCTGCCGCCCTGCTTGCCCTGGATGCCCGCCGCTCGGTGCCCTCGCGGCAACTGGGCGAGCCCGGACCGGACCCGGCCACCCTGCAGCGGATGCTGACCTCGGCGGTCCGCGTGCCCGACCACGGCAAGCGCGTACCGTTCCGCTTCCTGAAGATCGCCGGCGATGCGCGTCACACTCTGGGCGACTTCCTGGCCGCGCGCAGCCGTGAGCGCGACCCGCATGCCGGCGACGCCGTGTTCGAGAAGGACCGCCAGCGCTTCAGCCATGCACCGCTGGTGATCGTGGTGGTGGCCAGCCCCCGCCCGGACCCGAAGGTACCGGCACAGGAACAGCTGATGACCGCCGGCTGTGTGTGCTTTGCTC
Organism: Stenotrophomonas sp. 05L44_2; assembly: GCF_056665995.1. Lineage (NCBI taxonomy): Bacteria > Pseudomonadati > Pseudomonadota > Gammaproteobacteria > Lysobacterales > Lysobacteraceae > Stenotrophomonas > Stenotrophomonas sp. 05L44_2. The sequence goes on along the minus strand of NZ_JBFTNR010000051.1, from coordinate 454 downwards.
TGTTGCAGGCGGCACAGGCGCTGGGCTTCGGCGCGCAGTGGCTGACCGCATGGATGGCCTTCGATCCTGCCGTGCACGCCCACCTGGGGCTGGCCGAGGGCGAAGGCATTGCCGGCTTCATCCACATCGGCACGCCCAAGGCCGAAGTCCCCGAGCGCGAGCGCCCCGATGCCGCGGCCCTGCTGCAGGACTGGACCGGCCAGTGAACGCCGTGATTCCCGTGGCGATACCGCCGCCGCTGTACCTGGTCGACGCCAGCATCTACGTGTTCCGCGCCTGGCATTCGCTGCCGGACGAATTCCAGGACAGCCAGGGCTGGCCGACCAACGCCGTGCACGGCTTCGCCCGTTTCCTGCTGGACCTGCTGGAGCGCGAACGCCCCCGGCACATCGCCATCGCCTTCGACGAAGCACTGGACAGCGGCTTCCGCCACCGCCTGTACCCGGCCTACAAG
>NZ_JBFTNR010000050.1:0-10401 GCF_056665995.1 Stenotrophomonas sp. 05L44_2 | reverse complement strand
GCCTATCGCGATGCGGTGGAGTGGCTGTACTCGGTCAGCTACGCACTGAAGTTCGCGATGAAGGCCGAAGGACGGGACTACGTGGTGCCGCCGCTGGAGGGACTGTGGTGGGCCGACGACCCGTCCAGCTTCGTGRCACGGCGCAAGCACGCGTGGCGCTGGACGATGATGATCCGCACACCGCTGGACGTCGACGTTCCGCGTTTCAGCGAAGCGGTTGCCAAGGCATCGGACAAGCGTGGTACCGCGCCGCAGAGCCTGCGCCTGGCGCTTTACGAGGAAGGCCTGTGCCTGCAGACGCTGCATGTAGGCGCCTACGATGACGAGGGCCCGACACTGGCCGAACTGCATGAACGGATCATGCCGGCACAGGGGCTGACCTTCGCCGGGCCGCATCATGAGATCTACCTGGGCGACCCACGCAAGGTAGAGCCTGCTCGCCTGAAAACGGTGCTGCGGCAACCGGTACGGGCGCGGTGACGGCCGCGTCCCGGGCTGATCCGTCAGCCGCCCTGGAACTGCACCGGGAGACGCAGGGTTATCTGCTTGACCGTGGTCACCGGCCGCCGGGGGGTGACGTGCCATTGCAGTGCAGCCTCACGGGCGGCGCGATCCAGCGCAGGATGTCCGCTGCTGCGGTCCACGGTCACATCGAGCACGCGCCCCTCGGCTGACATGGTGATCAGCAGCTCGACGCTGCCTTCCAGCACCGTCTCCCCGTCACCACGCGGATAACGCGGGGGATGACGGCGCGTCATCGCCGCCAACTGCGCGCCCAACGCCTGCTCGGGGTCCAGCTGCGGCGGCGGCGGGTCCATGGCCGTCGGCGCTGGTGCGTCCACGGTCACCGCTGGCGGCGTGGCGGCGACAGGCGCTTTGAACACGACCGTCACCTGCCTGCGCTCGCCGCCTGTGGGCACCTTCGACGCGCTGAGCCAGGTGCGTGCGCCCCGGCGCGCGGCCTCATCCAGCTGGGCGCTGCCACTGCTGCCTTCCACCAGCACCGCCGTAACCACGCCGGTCTGCCAGACATCCACCTGCAGGGTCACCATGGTGTCGGCCTCCACAGGTGCGCGCAGCGGGATGCCATGGCGCAGGTCCTTGAAGCCGGCGGCGGGCAGGTCGACCAGCACCTGCCCATACTCTGCTGGTGGCGACGACGGCGGCAGAGAGGGTGACGTACGCAACGCCAGGCCCTTGCGATCGACCAGCATCCCCGCTGGCGGCATCGCGCGTTGCGCCTGCCTGGCGGTGTCCGCTTTCGGGACCGCCGGCGGCGAAGGCTCCGACACCGCCGGGCCAGCGGGGTCTGCGGCGGTGTCGGCGGCGTCCGGCGCATTGCCTTTGCCTGCCTTCGCCTGCCGATCGTCATCGCCCAGCAGCAGTGTCGCGCGCGCCGTCAGGATCTCCATGCGGTCTTCGGACGCACTGGCCAGCAGCGTCGAGAGCATGAACACGTCGCTGCCAAGCAGCAGCGTGTTCACGTCGAACCGGGCGGGATCGGACGAAGCGTTCTTGTCACTGCGGTCGATCAGTCCGGCAATCACCAGCGCGCCCAGCGCCAGCTCTTCGTCCGTGTCGACCATCGTCGAAGCGTAGGCATTCCACAGACGCTCCTCCAGCGGTGCATAGGCAAACAACACCTCCTGCGTGCCGTGGATGCGCCACAGGCGCTCTTCCAGTGCCGCGTCGCCCTCACGGTCGAACGGCTTGCGGGGCGACCACCGTGAGCGGATCGCCAGCTCCTGCAGATCCGTCGCCAGCAGGCGCATCGCAACCGAGGTGCTCGATGGCGAGAGCTTCCACATCTGCTGCAGCAGCTCGACCTGCTTCAGCTCCAGCTCGCGCGCTTCCTCTGCCGTCAGCCGGTCCACCATCGCGCCCGCATCGCTGGCCAGCCCCGCCGTCCTTTGCGTGCGGCGGCCGGACCGGGCGGCAAGGGTCTCGATGGTCTCGTTGTACGCCGCGCGCAGGCGCTCGTACTCGGTGCGGTCTTCGCGCAGCACGGGGCCATTGCGCGCCCACAGATCCAGCTCCTGCATCAGCGCCTGCGTACGCGGCAGATCGCCACGGGCAGCAGTGCGCGCGGTTTCGTGCACCTTGTTGAGCATTTCCCGCTCGAAATGACCGCGCGAGTACCAGCGCGGAACCGTAGTGCGATCCTCGCCGATCAGTACCGAGCTCGGCCCCTGTTGACCGCTTCCTGCGCCCGTAGCGCCATTCCCAGAAATGCCGGTGACGATGAAGACGACGAAAGAGAGGAAGCCGAACATCACCGACGCGATCAGATAGTCCACGGCCCGGTCCTGCACCGCTACGCGCAGGAATGACAGCACCGACACCGCTCCGCCGATCAGCAGCGCAGCACGCAACGCCGCCCTGCCATCACTCAACACGCCGCTCGACAGCACTCGTCCGAGCCAGCCGATCGAGCTGTAGACCAGCACGCCGAGGTCGCCCCAGAACGGCGCCATCCCGATCAGTGCCAGCAACAGCACGGCCAGTACTCCCAGCAGCTTCATGGGCGCTTGCTCATGATCAGCATCGGCACGAACAGGATGAACAGCAGGATCGCGATCGCCAGCATGGCCATCTGCACGGCCAGCCCCACGCCATCCCAGATGCCCGGGTCCACCAGCGCGCTGTAGCGGCGGTAGGCCGGCATGCCCCAGCCCATCACCCAGCCCAGCAGCAGCGTGCCGATCACCGCCATCGTCACCCGCGACATCACGCCGGGAACGCCGCTGGCCGCCGACGCCTGCGCGGCGACCGGCTGCGCCTGGGCGACGCGCGCGGCGGTGCGTGCACGCTGCTTGCGGGCCTTGTTCGGCTTCTGCCGCGTGCGGGTCTGCGCCGCGCGTGCGCTGCCGGCCAGCAGTTCGGCGCGGGCGCAGGCGGCACAGGGCATGCCGACAAAATGCTGGTGGGCCGCATCCTTGCCGCACGCCACCAGCTGACCGGCGTTGCGCCGTGCGTATTCCAGCAGCAGCGTGGCCCATTCCTGCGCCGAAGGCCTCCGCCGCGCCTGCGCCGAGAACGCACGATCAAACATGTCGCGCAGCGCCGGCGGAAACATCTCATGGCCGCTGACCGGCGAGGGCAGCATCCGCGGATGCGGCTTGCCACGCGCGTAGGGGTACAGGTTGGCGGCGATGCGTGCCGGCAGGTCACTGGGCACCGTCGCCCCCTGCGGCCGGCCCGCATACGGATGCAGGCCGGAATTGAGCAGCTGGAACACCATCACCGCCAGCGCGAATCGATCCTGCGCCTCCTCCTGGCCCGGCTTCACCCCCGGCTGCTGGAACTCGGACGCCAGATAGTCGGTGGTGACCTGGCCGGCCGGAAAGCGCTCGCCCTTGCCCTGGATRCTGAAACCATCGCAATCGAGCATCGCGATGAACAAGGTGCTGCGATAGAACCGCACGTTCAGCGGCTTGAGGTCGACCACATAGTGCTGCCGCCGGTGCAGCGCGGCCAGCATCACCGCCAGGTTGGCGGCCAGGGTCATCTTCGCGCCCAATCCGGTAGGCAGCCCCTCGGCGCGCGCCTGCCGCTCCTGCAGCACATGTTCCAGATCGCTGGTGGCCGACAGATCCAGGATCGGCATGGTGAAGCCGATGAAACGCCCACTGCGATCCCGCAGCAGGGTCATCGGCCAGGCAATCTGTACCTGGTCGGCCCCCTGCCCTTCCATCGGCGGCAGGTCCGGCTGCAGCTCCAGCATCGCCTGCAGCTTGCGCTCGTAGACGCGCGCGTCCTTGTCCGTATGGTAGAGCTTGGCCACTTCGCGCGGCCGCTCCTTGAGGGTGAACACGCTGCCCGCACCGCCACTCTTGAGCAGCCGCTCCAGGGTGAGCGGCCTGCGCTGCGCGTCGTAGACCTTTTCGCCGCTGCGCCCGGGCATGTGCTCAGGCCGGCAGCGCGACCAGCAACGTCTTGTCGTCGCCGGTGATCTGATCGGTGCGCGGGTCGGCCAGCGTCGCATGCAACGCTTGGCTGCCGTGGGTCTCGTCCACGCCGGCCAGATAACGGATCACCGGTGCGATGAACGGTTGGAACAGGCTGTCGCCCGCGCGCGACATCGCAAACGGCTGCACGCCGTCGGACATCAGCACCAGCGCATCGATGGCCCCTTCGAAGCGGGTCAACCGCAGCTGCTCGCGCCAGTTGCCACCGGTCACGAACCAGGTTTCGTTGGCGTACTCGCCATTGGCAGGCAGCGATACCGCATCGGGCGATTCATTGCTGAACGCACACGCGGCCACGCCATCGCCGACATGGAAGAACCAGCCGCCATCGCGCGTAGCGACCGCCCCTACCAGCGTGCAGGCATGGTCGGATAGCTTCAGGCCCTGGCTCAGCGCAAGCATCGCCAGCTGCCCGCGCGCATCGTCGACAGCGGTTTCGATGATGCTGCGCAGCGTGTCCACCGGCAGTGCCAGTGGATCGGCGCCGAGCTGCGCGGACCCGGTAACCGACGCCGCCACGCTGCTGGAAACGTGCCGGGCGCCCACATCGCTGTGCGATGCGGAGCCTGCGCCATCGCAGACCACCGCGACCAATGTCTGCCCCACCTGCACCGACGCATAGGCGTCCTGGCAGGGCTGCCCGCGGTCCAGATGGGACCGTCCCGTGGCCGATGCGGCCATCACGCGCCAGGCCATGGTCAGACCGGCACTTGTGACCAGCTGTCGGTGGCCGGCAATTGCACCTGGCCACCGGGCGTCGAATTGGAGACCACCCRCATGCTCGCGCTCAGCCACAGGAACAGTTCCTTGAACTGCAGGCCCTGCAGGCGCTTCACGCCGCGCTCGCCATTGCGGCTGAACTGACCCAGCACGCTCATGTCAGCATTGCCGACAGCGATCGGGAACACCGCCACCTTGTTCTGCTGCTCGGCCTCGCGGCACTGCTCGGCCACCGCCTCCCAGGCGTCCGTGGGCTGGCCATCGGACATCAGGAACAGCCACGGCCGGGTGTAGGCAACACCGGCCTGGCGGAAGCGCGCCTTCTCGTCTTCAATCTCCTGCAGCGYCACTTCCACGGCCGCACCGGTCGGCGTGGTGCCATTGGCCGACAACGTGGGCGCGGTGAAATCCATCGCATCGCACCAGTCACCGCTGATGGCCGCGTTGTCCATGCCGCCGTACTCGACCAGCAGCACGCGCACACGCTTGGCCGCGATCACATCGGCTTTCAGCTCCTGCTCCAGCAGCTTCAGGCCCGCGTTCAACTGCTCGATGGGGCCACCACTCATGCTGCCGGAACAGTCCAGCACCAGGATCAGCGGCGTGCGCTGCTCACTGTTGTCGACCAGCGAAACATCGGGGATTGCAGCAATGGACATGATGGGAAGCCTCCGTGCGGGTGAACCAGTGCAGGTGATCTGCGCGGCCGATTATAGGCAGAGCTGAAGGGCCCAGGGGCGAGGGCCGACGGAGAACCGTGCCGCCCAAACAAAAAGCCCCGACCAAGGCCGGGGCTTTTGCTGAAACTGGTGCCGGAAATAGGAATCGAACCTACGACCTACGCATTACGAATGCGCCGCTCTACCAACTGAGCTATTCCGGCGAAGCTGGCAATTTTACGGTCGCCCTGCCCCTGCGGTCAATCCGGTCGTGACGATTGCCGTCAAACGCCCACCCGCCCGGCCCCTCAACCCGCCGCTACCCGGTTGCCGCACTCCCGCCCCGCCGCGAAATCGGCCAGGTTGCCCAGCGTGATCGCCGAGATCTCCTGCAGCGCCTCCACGGTGAAGAAGCCCTGGTGGCCGGTCACCAGCACGTTGGGGAAGGTCATCAGGCGCTGGAACGCCTCATCGTCGATGATCTCGCCGGACAGGTCCTGGAAGAACAGCGCGCTTTCCTGCTCGTAGACGTCGATGGCCAGGTGGCCCAGCCGGCGCGACTTCAGCGCGCGGATCACCGCTTGGGTATCGACCAGGCCGCCACGCGAGGTGTTGACCAGCATCGCGCCGGGCTTCATCCGCGCCAGCGAGGCGTCGTCGATCAGGTGCTGGGTATCCGGGGTCAACGGGCAATGCAGCGAGACAATGTCCGAGCGCGAGAGCAGCTCGTCCAGTTCAACCATTGTGCCGATCCCGGTGAACGCCGGCGAGGGATACGGATCGTGCCCCAGCACGGTGCAGCCCATGCCGCGGAAGATGCGCGCGGTGGCCAACCCGATCTTGCCAGTACCGACGATGCCCACGGTCTTGCCATGCAGGGTGCGGCCGAGCAGGCCATCGAGCATGAAGTTGCCCTCACGCACGCGGTTGTAGGCGCGATGCGTGTGCCGGTTGAGGGTCATCACCAGCGCCAGTGCGTGCTCGGCCACCGCTTCCGGCGAGTAGGCCGGCACGCGGGCGACGAACAGGCCGAGCGCATTCGCGCTGGCCAAGTCCACATTGTTGAAGCCGGCACAGCGCAGCAGCACCGCGCGTACGCCCAGTGCATGCAGGGTCTGAAGCACCGGTGCATCGAGCCTGTCGTTGACGAACACGCAGACGGTGGCGCAGTCCTGTGCCAGCGCGGCGGTGTGCACGTTCAGCGCCGCGTCGAAGTACACGAACTGGAAATCCTGCCCTGCCCCCTCGCGCTGGTTGGCTTCCTCGAGAAAGCGGCGGTCGTAGGGACGGGCACTGAAAACGGCGATCTGCATGGCAAGGTCTGCGCGGAAATCCGCCACGACCATAGCGCACCCGCACCCCGATGGGGATGGCACCGGCGGCGCGACGGCCGCCGGTGCCGGTACTGCCTTAGAACGTATAGCCCAGGCCCAGCATCACGCCGTTCTGCAGCTGGCCGTCGCGGCGCTCGCCCACGTAGTCGACCATCACCGACAGGCGATCGGTGGCGCGGCTGGTCACACCCAGGTTCCAGGCCAGCACCTGCTCGCCCACGGTCTGGCTGCTGGCACCGAACACCAGGTCCGGCGCCGCGGCGAAGCCGGTGCTGTAACGGGCCTGGGTGTCGCCCAGTTCCTTCTGCCAGACAACGCGCGCGCGCGGGGTGATGCGCTCGCCGTTGTTGCCTTCGAAGGTCTTGAACACCTGYAGGCCCGCACCAACGCGGATGCTTTCCAGGCTGTCACCACGCCCCACCAGTGCGCCGGCACCCTGCCCTTCATTGAAACGGGTGGCCGAGGTGCGCGCGTAATCGACCACCGGCAGCAGCGGCTGGATCACTACGCCCTTGGCGGTGGTGAACGAGAAGCCGTGCTCCAGCCGGGCCGAGATCGCATCGTTGTTGTACTTGGCACGCAACGGACCCTGCAGGCCGTCGATGCCATCGATGCTGCGGCGGGTGTCGTGGCGCAGATCGGTATAGCGCACCGAGGCCGACAGGTAGCCACGCGAGTAGGTGGCATCCAGGTAGCCGCCCACATCCAGCGCGCGCACGTCGCCGCTGAAACCGGAACCATCGCGGCCCTTGGTCGACATGTCCGCGGCGGCAACGCTGACGCCCAGCGTCACCCGGTCATCGGCCAGCTGCGTATCGGCACCGAGCACGATGCCGCCGACGGTATGGCTCAGGCCGGCCACGCCGCCCTCGCCATCGATGCGGCCATGGCTGCCGAAGCCCCGGCCCCAGAGGCCGTGGCTGCGCGGCGCTTCGCCGCCGAAGTTGGTGCTGCCACCGCCCGTCCCCGCCGGCTCCACCAGATGCATCGCCAACTGGTTGAACAGGCTGCCATTGGCCATGCCCGGCTGCGCCGACGCCGCCTGCGCGGCCTGTGCGGCCAAACCACCGGCATCACCGCTGCCGCTGCGCCGTGCGGCCTGGTGCTGCTGCACCACGCTGCCGATGCTGCCAACCAGCGCGCTGTCGGCCAGGCGCAGGCTGGCATGGCCATCACCGCGCAGTGCACCGGCCTGCTGGGCGATCACATCGCGGTCAGCGAACTGCAGCGCCCCCAGCAGCGGCTTCAGCCCGGCATCCTGGCGCTGGCCGGCAGTAGCCAGCGCGCGACCGAGTCCATCGTTGCCATTGTTGCCGGTAAGCTGCGCGAGCTGGTCGAAGCCGGGGTTGGCGGTCAGCGACAGGCCCTCGGCGGTCTGGTTGATGTTGAAGCTCAGCAGCGAATTGTGGCGTGGCCGGAACACCTCGCCGTCGGTGATGCTGGCCGTATAGCCGGTGTCACCCAGGCGCACCGCATCGGTGAAACCGCCCTGGTAGATCGGGCCGCTCACCAGCTCACGCTGGTAGTTGCCGGCGTAGAAGCCCTGCGCCACGTTCAGTTCAAGGTGGGCGCCCGGCGAGATGACCAGCGCCCCCTCGTTGGCGCCGCTGTCGTAGAAGTCGCCCACGCGCAGACGGCCACTGTTGGCGCCGCCTGCCTCGGTCACGTCGAACAGCACCTTGCCGCCCGGCATGATGTTGACGTAGCCATGGGTAACCAGGTCACCACCACGCGGCATCAGGGTGCCGTACACGCGCAGGCGGTTGAAGCCATCCTCGCGGTACGACGGGCCGGTGCCATTGAGCAGTGCGCTCGAGTCGGTGGCAACCGAGGCGATGTCGCCGTGGCCGACCACCATGCCGGCCGCCAGCACGCGCAGCTCCGGCGTGCGCAACGCGCCGCCTTCCAGGGCGATGGTGCCGTTCTCCACCAGCATGAAATCGGCGCCGGTGGTTTCGGCGGTGCGCCAGGTGCCGCCCTTGGCGACGCGGATCACGCCAGCCGAATTGCCCAGCGTGGAAGCGTCCAGTTCATCCAGGCGCAGCTGGCCCAGAAGGAGCTGCTGTGTACCCGGATCGTTGAGGTAATCCTGCACCGAAGCCGGGCCGATGCCGTTCGGGCCGGCGCTGGAGCGGTTGTAGATGTTCACCGCATAGTTGATGTACGTGGTGGCGAAGTCGGTATCGTTCCAGCGCGCGAAGTCGTCATCGACGAACGCCTGCAGCTGGCGCGCAGTGCGCAGGTAGCCTGGATTGATGTCGCCGCTGACATTACCGGTGACCGTCAGGGTATCGCCCGGATCGCGGTAACCGGCGGCGGTGATGATGTTGTTGCTGTAGATGTCCTGGCCGGGGAAGGTCTCCAGCCTGCGGCCGCTGCCATCGGGATCGAAGCTGACCGAAGCGCCGGTGGTCCGGGCCGGGTCGCGGAACACCAGCAGGCCGTTGGGCTGCACCACCTCGTACATGGCCTTGTGCAGCAGGCCGGCATCCATGCCGCCGCCGTAGTTGCCGGTGTAGATCTCGGTCATCCGCGGCGACGGCGTGTAGATCACCTTGCCACTGTTGCTGGCAGCGTGGATCTGCACCGAGTCGACCAGCGGCAGGTCGCCGGCCAGGTAACGTTCGACGCCACCGGACTGCATGATCGAGCAGGACGAGATRCAGTGGCCGGACACGATGGTATTCAGGCCGTTGGTGCGGATCACGCCCTGCAGCCACTCACCCGCGATCAGCGCGCCACCATTGGAGGTGCGCAGCACGACTTCGCGGATCGGGCGGCCTTCGGCCTGCGCTTTGGCCAGCAGCGCCGGCAGCGCGACGACGTCGGCGACGGTGACACCGCCACTCAGCACGACGCGATCGCCCTGCACGTGATAATTCATTGCCATGACGTCATCCATCTGGCCCAGGSTCGCGATACCCACCAGGCCTGCCAGGGCGATGCTCAACTTCGAATGCTTCATTGCGTTCTCTCTCTCCGCCCGCACCACGCGGGTCGAAAGCAGAACGCAGCAGCGGGCTCGACGCCCCCAGTCGACGGCGAGAAAAAACATGAATGCATTCACAATGGAAATACGGAAGAAACGTGGGCTTCCCCATCCGGTCACCGTCGCGTAAAACTCGGTGACGCGTCCGTCATCGTCGTCCGAGGCCCTCCCCTGTCCGCGCCCTCCCCTTTGCTCCGTCCTGCGCCGGATCTGCCCGGGGTTCCGGATGCCTTCATCGCATTCGTGCGCGAGGAACGCGCGCCGCTGTGCGCTTTCCTGCGCGCCCGCGGTGTCGGCCCCGAGGATGCCGAGGACATCGCCCAGGACTGCATGGAGCGCCTGATCCGCTACCGCGCGCACGGCACCGAGGAGCTGCGGCTGCTGCTGTACCGCATCGCCCGCAACCGCCTGGCAGACCGCGGGCGCTCGCCACAATCGCGCAACCACCTGTCGCTGACCGAACGCGACGGCAACGAAGAAGCCGCCAGTGCTTCTCCTGATCCGCTGCGTCAGGCAGAATCCGGGCAGATGCTCGCCCTGCTGCRCCAGGCACTGTTCAAGCTGCCCGAACGTGCCCGCGAGGTGTATCTGCTCAACCGCATCACCGGGATGAGCTATACACAGATCGCCCGGCATTGCGGCATCACCGCCAAGACCGTGGAAAAACACATTGCCCGTGCATTGCAGGGCCTGCGCAAGGAGCTGGGCCCCGATCCTCTCCACAATGATGG
>NZ_JBFTNR010000049.1:0-10414 GCF_056665995.1 Stenotrophomonas sp. 05L44_2 | reverse complement strand
GGGTAGTGTCGGCCGCTGGCCGGCAGCCCCCAGGTTGAATGGCGGCCAATGCCGGCCAGCGGCCGGCACTACCACCCTGCCGCTTTATCTTTTACAATCCGTGCACGTTTATCAGGCTAAGCCCGCGTTTCGACGCGGCTTTTTTTTTGTTACCCTTCGGGCCATCAGCGGCCCGATTCCATTGGAGACATCCCATGGCGCTGGAGCGCACCCTTTCGATCATCAAGCCGGACGCCGTTGCCAAGAACGTCATCGGCGAAATCTACGCCCGCTTCGAAAAGGCCGGCCTGAAGGTCGTGGCCGCCAAGTACAAGCAGCTGTCGCGCCGTGAAGCCGAAGGCTTCTACGCCGTGCACCGCGAGCGTCCGTTCTTCAACGCACTGGTCGAGTTCATGATCTCCGGCCCGGTGATGATCCAGGCCCTGGAAGGCGAGAACGCCGTCCTGGCACACCGCGACCTGCTGGGCGCCACCAACCCGAAGGAAGCCGCTGCGGGCACCATCCGCGCCGACTTCGCCGAATCCATCGATGCCAATGCCGCCCACGGCTCGGACTCGGTCGAGAATGCCGCGATTGAAATCGCGTACTTCTTCGCCGCCACCGAAGTCGTCTCGCGCTGAGAGTAATGCCGTGAACGAGGTCGTACAGAAAATCGCCATCCAGCCGCTGCCGAAGTCGGCACCCACGGCTGGCAAGCAGAACCTGCTCGACCTCGATCGCGCGGGCCTGGAGAAGTTTTTCGTCGAGGTTCTCGGCGAGAAGAAATTCCGCGCCCATCAGGTGATGAAGTGGATCCACCATCGCTACGTCACCGAGTTCGATGAGATGACCGACCTCGGCAAGGTTCTGCGCGCCAAGCTGCAGGAGCATGCCGAGGTSCTSGTCCCGAACATCRTSTTCGACAARCCCTCCRMCGACGGCACCCACAAGTGGCTGCTGGCGATGGGCRYSGATGGCAAGAACGCCATCGAGRCSGTSTACATCCCSGACAAGAMCCGCGGCACGCTGTGCGTGTCCTCGCAGGTCGGTTGTGGCCTGAACTGCACGTTCTGCTCCACCGCCACCCAGGGCTTCAACCGCAACCTGACCACCGCCGAGATCATCGGCCAGGTGTGGATCGCGGCGCGCCACCTGGGCAACGTGCCGCACCAGATGCGCCGCCTCACCAACGTGGTGATGATGGGCATGGGCGAGCCGTTGATGAATTTCGACAACGTCGTGCGTGCCATGAGCGTGATGCGCGACGATCTGGGCTACGGCCTGGCCAACAAGCGCGTGACCCTGTCGACCTCCGGCCTGGTGCCGCAGATCGACCGCCTGTCCACCGAAAGCGACGTGTCGCTGGCGGTGTCGCTGCATGCGCCGAACGACGAGCTGCGCGAGACCCTCGTGCCGCTCAACAAGAAGTACCCGATCGCCGAGCTGATGGCTTCGTGCGCACGCTACCTGCGCGCCAACAAGCGCCGCGAATCGGTCACCTTCGAATACACCCTGATGAAGGGCATCAACGACCAGCCCGAGCACGCCCGCCAGTTGGCGCGGCTGATGCACCAGTTCGACAACGCGGTGCAGGCCAGGGACTCGGGCAAGGTTAACCTGATCCCGTTCAACCCGTTCCCGGGTACCCGCTACGAGCGTTCCGAAGAAGCGCATATCCGCGCCTTCCAGAAGATCCTGCTCGACAGCAACGTGCTGACCATGGTGCGCCGCACCCGTGGCGACGATATCGACGCCGCCTGTGGCCAGCTCAAGGGCCAGGTGATGGATCGCACGCGCCGCCAGGCCGAGTTCAACAAGACGCTGCAGGCGGGGAAGGGGAGCGATGCCGCGGCCTGACCGCTTCTGGCTGGCGCTGCTTGCAGCCGTGCTGGCCCTCTCGGTCACCGCTTGCAAGTCGCAACCCAAGGCCAAGCTGGGCCCCAGCCAGGCGACGGTCTATTCGGTCCGCGACCCCGAAGGTGTTCGCCGGCAGGTCCGCGCCGCGGATCTGCTCGCCTTGGCCGCCCGCGACATGCAGAGCGGCAACCTCGATGCGGCCGAGCGCAAGACGCGCGATGCGATCAAGCTGGCGCCTGCCGACCCCGATGCACTGGTGCTGCTGGCCGGCATCGATGATCAGCGTGGCCGCACCCGACAGGCCGGGGAAGGTTTCCGCAGGGCCGCCGAACTGGCGCCGCAGCGGGGGGACGTGCTCAACAATTATGGTGCCTGGCTGTGCCAGAACGGACAGGCTGCCGAGTCGCTGGCCTGGTTCGATCGTGCGCTGCAGGCGCGCAGCTACACCACGCCGGCCGAGGCGCAGGCCAACGGCGGCAGCTGTGCGTTGGATGCCGGGCAGCTTGATCGCGCCGAACGCAACCTGCGTGCCGCCCTGTCCCAGGTGCCTGGCAACCCGGTCGCGCTGGAGGCGATGGCCCAGCTGAGCTTCCGTCGCGGCCAGTTCATGGAAGCTCGGGCCTTCGCCGAACGTAGGATTGCGGCTGCACCGGCCACGCGTTCCGTGTTACAACTTGCGTCTCAAATCGAGGCGCGGCTGGGTGATCAGGCAGCATCTGATCGCTATCTTCAGCGGATTCGACAGGAATTTCCGCAGGACGCGGGCTCCTAACTCCAGGGTTGATGCATTGTGATTGATGACCAGACTGTGAGCGATCTCGAGACTGTGGCCGGCTGCGGCACCCGCCTGCGCCAGGCCCGTGAGGCCGCCGGACTGACCCTTGAAGACGTCGGCCAGCGCCTGCGCATGCCGGTTCAAGTGGTGAGGTCGCTCGAGCAGGAGCAGTGGGAGAAGCTGGGGGCGCCGGTGTTCGTGCGCGGCCAGCTGCGCAGCTATGCCCGCCTGCTCGGCGTCGACGTCAGCGAACTGCTGGAACAGGCCCAGGTTGGACCGGTGGTTCCGCCGACGCTGGTCAGCCACACCCATACCCCGCGTGCGCGCCGGATCGCCGAGAATCTCGGCCGCCGTGCGCTGTATGTCGGTATTACCGCCGTGCTGGCGGTCCCGGTCTGGTTCGCCACCCGTGGTCACTTCGATGGCACCGCACCTTCGCCGAACACTGCCTCGCTGGATGTGATCCCGGCCGCCGTACCGGTTACCCCGGCCGGTCCCGGGTCCGCCGCCGCGGCACCCGCCGAAGTGGCGGCCGCACCTGTCACCAAGCCGACTGCTACCCCCTACGTTGCCTCGCTGGCCCCGGTGCCACGCGCTGCGCCGGCCGCTGCTGCCAACCTGGACATGCAGTTCAGTGGCGACAGCTGGGTCGATATCGCCGGTCCGGATGGCGGCAGCGTAGAGAAGGCGTTGATCAAGGCGGGCGAGACCCGCAGCTTCACCCCCGGCCAGGTGGCCCGGGTCACCCTGGGCAACGCCTCGGCGGTCCAGGTTCAGCAGAATGGCGCTATCGTCGATCTGACGCCCTATCAGCGAGCCAACGTGGCACGCTTTCAGGTATCCTCTGAAGGCTCCGTTGTCCCGGTTTCACACTGAGGCGCGGTTTCACCACCTTCGATAATCCCAATGGTCCCTCCCGATGGGCGGGGCGAGAGTACGCATGGCGATCGACGACCTGCTCGACGAGCACGAACAAAGTGAACGCGTCCGCAGCTGGCTGCGGAAGAATGGTGCCAGCATCCTCGGTGGCGTAGTCATCGCCATCGGTGCCATTGCCGGCTGGCAGTGGTACCAGAAGGATCAGGGCGGCAAGCTGGCTTCGGCCAATGTCGAGTACCAGAAGGCCCTGGTGGGCCTGCAGCAGAACAAGCTCGACGACGCTGCGAAGGCGGTCAAGGCGCTGGAGGCTGGCCCGTCCAGCATCTACGGCGACCTGGCTGCGCTGCAGCTGGCCAAGGCCCAGGTCGATGCCGGCAAGAATGAAGAGGCGCTGGCCACCCTGCGCGCGGTGAAGGTCGAAGGCGACCTGCAGCGCGTGGTCGACCAGCGCGTGGCACGCTTGCTGGTGGCTACCGGCAAGGGCGATGAAGCGATCAAGCTGCTGGGCAGCGCCACCGACAGCAGCAGCCTGGAAATCCATGGCGATGCGCTGATGGCGCAGGGCAAGCGTGACGCGGCCCGCGAACAGTATGAGAAGGCGCTGAAGACGCTGGACGTGGCAGCGCCGCAGCGGCGACTGCTGGAAACCAAGGTTATGGACGCCGGCGGCACCGTCGCCGCCCCTGCGGAGTCGGTTTGATGAGTCAGAAGGTCATGATCACGCGCGTCGCCACCGTACTCCTGCTTGGCATGGCGCTGTCCGGTTGCAGCACCATGAAGGGCTGGTTCGCCGGCAAGGACGCAGCAGCGAAGAAGGCACAGGAGCCGGCGGAACTGGTGAAGTTCGAGCCGACCCTGAAGGTCAACAAGGCCTGGTCGGTCAACCTGGGCAAGGGCGAGCGCCGCATCGGCGTACGCCAGGGCCCGGCAGTGGCCAATGGCCATGTGTTCGCCGCGGCGATCACCGGTGGCGTGCACGCCATCGACCTGCAGACCGGCAAGAAGGTCTGGACCTGGGAGCCGAAGAAGGAAAAGAAGAAGGCCAAGCTGCGGCTGTCCGGTGGTCCGGGCGTCGGCGAGAACCTGGTGGTCATCGGTACCCTCGATGGCCAGGTGATCGCGCTGGACATCAACGATGGCAGCGAGAAGTGGCGCGCACGCGTGCCCAACGAAGTCATCGCCGCACCGGCCATTGCCCAGGGCATGGTCTTCGTGCGCAGCAATGATGGTCGCGTCACCGCGTTCGATGCCGGCAACGGCACCCAGAAGTGGTTCAACCCCAGCGAGCTGCCGGCGCTGACCGTGCGTGGCAACGCGGCGGTGGTGGCGGGTCCGGGCGTGCTGTTCATCGGCAAGGACGAGGGCAGCGTTGCTGCGCTGGCCATGCAGGACGGCCGCACGCTGTGGGACCAGAACGTGGGTACCGGCGAAGGCCGTACCGAGCTGGACCGCATGGCCGACGTCGATGGCGCCCCGGTGCTCGACGGCAACACGCTGTTCGTGAGCAGCTTCAAGAACCAGACCATGGCCATCGAAGGCCCGACTGGTCGCCCGATGTGGGCGCGTGACCACGGCGGTGCCGGCGGTGTGGCGGTGTCTTCGGGCAATGTTTTCGTTACCGACAACAAGGGCGGCGTGTTCGGCCTGGACAAGGCCAGCGGCGCGGCGATGTGGTCGCAGACCGCACTGGCCCGGCGCTCGCTGACCGGTCCGGCGCTGCACGGCGACTACGTGGTGGTCGGTGACTACAAGGGATACCTGCATTGGCTGCAGGCCTCCGATGGCGCGATGGCGGCGCGGGCGAAAAGCGGCGGTGATGCGCTTCTGGCCCAGCCAATCGTCGTCGATGGAGTGCTGCTGGTGCAGAACGTTGATGGCAAGCTGACCGCATTCCGGTTGGCAAATTAATACGGAGTAATCGCGATGCTGCCTTTGGTCGCCCTGGTTGGACGGCCGAATGTCGGCAAGTCGACCATATTCAATGCACTGACCCGTACACGTGACGCCCTGGTCCATGACCAGCCCGGCGTCACCCGGGACCGCAACTATGGCGTCTGCCGGCTTGACGAGGACAACCATTTCCTCGTCGTCGATACCGGCGGCATCGCAGAGGAAGAAGAAGGCCTGGCTGGTGCTACCACGCGCCAGGCCCGCGCTGCCGCTGGCGAAGCTGACCTGATCCTGTTCGTCGTCGATGCCCGCGAGGGCACCTCGGCGATGGACGATGAGATCCTGGCCTGGTTGCGCAAGCTGTCGCGCCCGACGCTGCTGCTGATCAACAAGATCGACGGCACCGACGAAGACACCGTGCGTTCGGAGTTCGCCCGCTACGGCTTCAGCGAGATGCTGACCTTGTCGGCTGCCCATCGCCAGGGCCTGGACGACCTGCTTGACGAGGTCATCCAGCGCCTGCCGGAAGAGGGCAGCGGCGAAGAGCTGGACAACGATCCGAACCGCATCCGCATCGCCTTCGTCGGTCGCCCCAACGTGGGCAAGTCGACCCTGGTCAACCGCATCCTCGGCGAAGAGCGTATGATCGCTTCGGACGTTCCGGGAACCACCCGCGATTCGATCTCGGTGGACCTGGAGCGCGATGGCCGCGAGTACCGCCTGATCGACACCGCCGGCCTGCGTCGCCGTTCGCGCGTGGACGAAGTCGTCGAGAAGTTCTCGGTGGTCAAGACCATGCAGTCGATCGAGCAGTGCCAGGTGGCCGTGCTGATGCTCGACGCCACCGAAGGCGTGACCGACCAGGACGCCACCGTGCTCGGCGCCGTGCTGGATGCCGGCCGCGCGCTGGTGATCGCGATCAACAAGTGGGACGGCCTGACCGACTACCAGCGTGAGCAGGCGGAAACGATGCTGTCGCTGCGCCTGGGCTTCGTGCCGTGGGCTGAATCGGTGCGCATCTCGGCCAAGCATGGCTCGGGCCTGCGTGAGCTGTTCCGTGCGGTGCATCGCGCGCACGAATCGGCGAACAAGACCTTCACCACCAGCGAAGTGAACAAGGCGCTGGAAGTGGCCTACGAGACCAACCCGCCGCCGACCATCCGCGGCCACGTCTCCAAGCTGCGTTACGTGCACCCGGCCGGCGCCAACCCGCCGACCTTCATCGTGCACGGCACCCGCCTGAAGGAACTGCAGGAGTCGTACAAGCGCTACCTGGAGAATTTCTTCCGCAAGCGCTTCAAGCTGATCGGTACGCCGGTGCAGTTCATCTTCCGCGAGGGTGCCAACCCGTACGAAGGCAAGAAGAACGTGCTGACCGAACGGCAGGTCAAGGCCAAGCGGCGCTTGATGAAGCACGTCAAGGGCAAGTGATTCACGAGAGGCGGCCGCAGGGCCGCCTTTCTCGTTGTGGCGATCCTGTCGGTAGTGCCGGCCGCTGGCCGGCAACCTCAGCCAGGCAGCCCCGGCACCGGAATCCGATAGATCACCGACGCAAACTTCGCGCTCTGCTCGGTGCCGACCACCTGGCCGCCCAGTGCTTCGGCAATCCGCCGGCTGGCCACGTTGTCCACCGCCACCGGGTAGCGATAGGCGACCGCAGCGAGCCGTTCCGCGCACCAGTGGACGACGGCGCGCACTGCCTCGCGGCCGTAGCCCTGTCCGTGCTCGCGCTCGCTTATCCAGATGCCAAGCTCGGGTTCGCCCTCGGTAGCGCGGTGCACGGCGGCGATGCCCACAAAGCGTCCGTCCTGCAGATGCCGGATCACGAACGTGTATTCCGCGCCTTCCTCGATCAGGCGCAGCCATTCCTGGCCGATCTTTTCGAATGCCGCAAAAGAGTCCGGCGGATCGAATGCCATGAAGCGGGTCAGCGTTGGCGTGATGCCGGCGAAGACCTCGGGGCCGTCGGCGCATGAGAACGGCCGGAGCACCAGGTGCTCGGTCTGTACGGGATTGATCGATGGTTTCACCGGCCAGAGGGTCCTACGCGCCGTCGGCTCCGTCAACATGGGGCCCGGCTCTACAATGGACGCCATGAGCATTCCAGAGCTTTCCCCCGAGCGGGCGCGCGCGCGCGTGGCCCATGGTGCGGTGCTGATCGACGTGCGCGAGGCGCACGAGCGGGCCGGCGGCATGGCCGAGGGCGCGCGTGGCGTGGCCAAGGCTGAACTTCTGGCCGACCCGGCCGCGCACCTGCCGCTACCGGAACAGGAAATCCTGCTGATCTGCCAGAGCGGCAAGCGCTCTTCCGATGCAGCGCAGGCGCTGCTGGATGCGGGCTACACGAACGTGACCTCCGTTGCCGGCGGCACCGTGGCCTGGCGCGAGCTGGCGCTGCCGTTGGTGCAGCCACTGACCAGCGCCGCCGACCGCGATTTCTATGACCGCTATTCTCGCCACCTGCTGCTGCCGCAGGTGGGCGAGGCTGGGCAGCGCCGCCTGCAGCAGGCTCGGGTGCTGGTGCTGGGCGCGGGTGGCCTGGGCGCGCCGGCTGGCTTCTACCTGGCGGCCGCCGGGGTAGGCCACCTGCGTTTTGCCGACCACGACCGTGTCGAGCGCAGCAACCTGCACCGGCAGATCGTGCATACCGAGGCCAGCGTCGGCCAGCTGAAGGTTGATTCGGCACGTGAGCGGCTGCTGGCGTTGAACCCGTCCATCGAGGTCGAGGCCGTGCCCGAGCGGGTCACCTCGGAGAACGTGGACCGCCTGCTGCAGGACGTTGACGTGGTGCTGGATGGTTCGGACAACTTCCCGTTGCGCTACCTGCTCAACGACGCCTGCATCAAGCACGCCACGCCGATGGTCTACGCCGCCATCGAGCGCTTCGATGGCCAGGTGAGCGTGTTCGATGCCGGCCGCCAGCGCGGCGTGGCGCCGTGCTACCGCTGCCTGTTCCCGGAGCCGCCGCCGTCGGAGTTCGCGCCGAACTGTTCCGAGGCCGGCGTGCTGGGCGTGCTGCCCGGCCTGGCAGGTGTGCTGCAGGCCACCGAGGTGCTGAAGCTGCTGCTGGGCATCGGCGAACCGTTGGTGGGCCGCCTGCTGCGCTTTGACGCGCTGGGCATGCGCTTCCGCGAGACCCGCATCGGGCCGGACCCGCAGTGCGCGGTGTGCGCGCCGGGCGTGCCGTTCCCGGGGTATATCGATTACGCCGCGTTCTGTCGGGGCGGGTGAGGGCGGGGCGGGGGCGGGGCCCTGGTAGATGCCGACCTTGGTCGGCGCTTGTGCCAACCAAGGTTGGCGCCTACCGAATCGGGTTGGCGCCCACCGAGGGGCGCGCACGGTTTCGGGATGATGCCTAGGGCCACTCCCGCTATCGTTCCATCTCCAAGACAATAAAACGCAACACACGTGCTATTGCCGTCATCGGTGTTGCTCTATCGTTGAGGCCGATTTCGATTTCCGGGGAACCCACCGCATGGCGGTAGAAGCAGCGACCAGCGAGCTGGTCAAGGTCGTCGCCCTGTTGGGCGCAGCGGTGGTGATGGTGCCGCTGTTCCGTCGGCTCGGCCTGGGCTCGGTGCTGGGCTACTTCGCCGCCGGCCTGGCGATCGGCCCGTTCGGGCTGGGCTGGTTCTCCGACCCGCAGGCGATCCTGCATACCGCCGAACTCGGCGTGGTCATGTTCCTGTTCGTCATCGGCCTGGAAATGCGGCCCTCGCACCTGTGGAGCCTGCGCAAGGAAATCTTCGGGCTGGGCACGCTGCAGATCGTCACCTGCGCGCTGGTGCTGACCAGCATCGCCAAGCTGTTCGGGCTGCCGTGGCAGATCGCCTTCATCGGCGCCACCGGTTTCGTGCTCACCTCCACCGCAGTGGTGATGCAGCTGCTGGCCGAGCGCGGTGACATCGCGCTGCCGTCGGGGCAGAAGATCGTCTCGATCCTGCTGTTCGAAGACCTGCTGATCGTGCCGTTGCTGGCGCTGGTCGCGTGGATGGCTCCGGCTGCGGGCAGTGCCGATGGCGAAGGTTCGCGCTGGATGTCGGTGGCGATCGGCGTGGGCGCCATCGTCGGCCTGGTGCTGGTGGGCCGCTTCCTGCTCAATCCGCTGTTCCGCGTGCTGGCCGAATCGAAGGCGCGCGAAGTGATGACCGCCGCCGCACTGCTGGTGGTGCTGGGCGCGGCGCTGCTGATGCAGCTGTCCGGGTTGTCGATGGCGATGGGCGCGTTCCTGGCCGGCGTGCTGCTGAGCGAATCGACCTTCCGCCACCAGATCGAAGCAGACATCGAACCGTTCCGCGGCATCCTGCTGGGCCTGTTCTTCCTSAGCGTGGGCATGGCGCTGGACCTGGGCGTGGTGGCCGGCAACTGGCCGATGATCCTCGGTCTGGTGGTGGCGCTGATGGCGGCCAAGGCGTTGTGCATCTACGTGGTTGCGCGCCTGATGGGCAGTGACCATGCGCAGGCGCTGGACCGTGGCGTGCTGATGGCGCAGGGCGGCGAGTTCGCCTTCGTGCTGTTCTCCGCCGCAGCCAGTGCCGGGGTGATCAGCCTGGACATCAATGCCAACTTCACCGCCGTGGTGGTGCTGTCGATGGCGCTGACGCCGCTGGTGGTGCTGGTCTACAAGCGCGTGGCGCCGACGCCGACCGTCAGCCTGGAAGGCGTGGATACCGCCGATGGCCTGTCCGGCAGCGTGCTGMTGATCGGCTTCGGCCGCTTCGGCCAGGTSGYSAGCCAGTCGCTGCTSGCYCGCGRCGTGGACGTGACCATCATCGACAACGAYGTGGAGATGATCCACAACGCCGAGCGCTTTGGTTTCAAGATCTATTACGGCGACGGCACCCGGCTGGACGTGCTGCATGCCTCTGGCGCGGGCAGTGCACGGGCGATTGCGGTGTGTGTGAACAATGCCGAGGATGCCGACCGCATCGTCGAACTGGTTGCTCATCAATTCCCGCAGGCCAAGCTGCTGGTGCGCTCGTTCGACCGCGAACATTCGCTGCGGCTGATCCATGCTGGCGTGGACTTCCAGAT
>NZ_JBFTNR010000048.1:0-10786 GCF_056665995.1 Stenotrophomonas sp. 05L44_2 | reverse complement strand
GTCACCACCAGCGTCGATGCGCTGCTGAACTGGGCACGCACCGGCTCGATGTGGCCCATGACCTTCGGTCTGGCCTGYTGYGCGGTYGARATGATGCACGCAGGTGCAGCGCGCCTGGACCTTGACCGCTACGGTGTGGTGTTCCGCCCGTCGCCGCGCCAGTCCGACGTGATGATCGTCGCYGGCACSCTGGKCAACAAGATGGCCCCGGCGCTGCGCAAGGTCTATGACCAGATGCCCGACCCCAAGTGGGTGATCTCCATGGGCAGCTGCGCCAATGGCGGTGGTTACTACCACTATTCCTATTCTGTGGTGCGCGGCTGTGATCGCGTGTGCCTGCCGCTGAGTGGCACGCCACCGCCCTCGCGCTGCGTGACGAGTTTGGTTTCGAGCAGGCCGTGGACCTCTGCGGCGTCGATTACCTCGGTTATGGCTCCGACGAGTGGGACACCGCCGACGTGTCCTCGCAGGGCTTCAGCCGCGGTGTCGAGGGCAAGGCCCAGGGCCGCTTCGCCTGGGGCGAATTCCCCAGCGAAGAGAGCGCCGACGGTGCCCGTCCGCAGCACATGCCGACCCAGCGCTTCGCCGTGGTCGCACAGCTGCGTTCGTACCAGCACAACCTGATGATGCACCTGCGCTGCTTCGCGCCTGACGAAGCGCTGCCGGTGGTGTCCTCGCTGACCAGCATCTGGCCGGGCCTGAACTGGTTCGAGCGCGAAGCGTTCGATCTGTAYGGCRTSATCTTCGAAGGTCACCCSGACCTGCGCCGSATCCTGACCGACTACGGTTTCGTCGGCCATCCGTTCCGCAAGGACTTCCCGCTGATCGGCAACGTCGAAGTCCGCTACGACGAAGAAAAGAAGCGTGTCATCTACGAACCGGTCACCTCGGTGGAGCCGCGCGTCGGCGTGCCGCGCGTGATCCGCGACGACGCCCGCCTGCAGACCGCTGCCGGCGAGCGCTCGCAGGAGGCAGTGAAGTGAGTCACGTACACCAGGCCGGCGAAGCATTCGCCAGCAACGCTGCCGAAAGCCGGCAGGAAATCCGCAACTACACCATGAACTTCGGCCCGCAGCATCCGGCCGCGCACGGTGTGCTGCGCCTGATCCTGGAGATGGACGGCGAGACCATCATGCGTGCCGACCCGCACGTGGGTCTGCTGCACCGGGGCACGGAGAAGCTGGCCGAATCCAAGCCCTTCAACCAGTCGATCGGCTACATGGATCGCCTGGAYTACGTGTCSATGATGTGCAACGAGCACGCCTACGTGCGCTCGATCGAGACCCTGATGGGCATCGAGGCGCCGGAGCGCGCGCAGTACATCCGCACGATGTTCGACGAGATCACCCGCATCCTGAACCACYTGATGTSGCTGGGTTCSMACGCRCTCGACSTGGGYGCSATGGCGGTGWTSCTGTACGCCTTCCGYGARCGCGAAGASCTGATGGACTGCTACGAAGCGGTCTCSGGCGCGCGCATGCACGCGGCSTACTACCGTCCGGGCGGTGTCTACCGCGACCTGCCGGACCACATGCCGAAGTACAAGGAATCGCGCTGGCACAAGGGCAAGGCCCTGAAGAACCTCAATGCCTCGCGCGAAGGTTCGCTGCTGGACTTCCTGGAGAACTTCACCAATGAGTTCCCGGGTCGTGTCGACGAATACGAGACCCTGCTGACCGACAACCGTATCTGGAAGCAGCGTACCGTCGGCATCGGCGTGGTCACCCCGGAGCTGGCCCACCAGTGGGGCATGACCGGCGTGATGCTGCGTGGCTCGGGCGTCGCCTGGGATCTGCGCAAGAAGCGCCCTTATGCGAAGTACGATGCCGTCGATTTCGACATCCCGCTGGGCAAGGAAGGCGATTGCTACGATCGCTACCTGTGCCGCGTTGCCGAAATGCGCGAGTCCAACCGCATCATCAAGCAGTGCGTGGCATGGCTGAAGGCCAACCCCGGCCCGGTCATGGTCAAGAACTTCAAGGTCGCTCCGCCCAAGCGCGAGGACATGAAGGACGACATGGAAGCGCTGATCCATCACTTCAAGCTGTTCAGTGAAGGCTATTGCGTGCCGGCCGGCGAGACCTACGCCGCGGTTGAAGCGCCCAAGGGCGAATTCGGCTGCTACCTGGTTTCCGACGGCGCCAACAAGCCGTTCCGCGTACACCTTCGTGCGCCGGGCTTTGCCCACCTGTCCTCGATCGATTCGATCGTGCGCGGCCACATGCTGGCCGACGTGGTGGCGATGATCGGTACCTACGATCTGGTGTTCGGCGAGGTTGACCGGTAATGCCGTCCGCCACGCCAACGCCCGCTGCAGGCAGCCGGCGCAAGCCGGCGCCGCAGTTTCTGCAATTTCACGTTATGCATTTCGCTGAGGTCGGCCGATGAAGGCGACAGGTAATTTCGAGGCGGCGCGCGACGTCGACCCGATGGTGGTGTTGAGCGACAAAACCCGCGCTCACATCGATCACTGGCTGTCCAAGTTCCCGCCGGACCGCAAGCGCTCTGCCGTGCTGCAGGGTCTGCATGCTGCCCAGGAGCAGAACCAGGGCTGGCTGACCGACGAGCTGATCGCCGGCGTGGCCAAGTACCTGGACCTGCCGCCGGTGTGGGCCTACGAGGTTGCCAGCTTCTACTCGATGTTCGAGACCGAGAAGGTGGGCCGCAACAACGTGGCCATCTGCACGAACATCAGCTGCTGGCTCAATGGCGCCGAAGACATCGTGCGCCATTGCGAGAAGAAGCTGGGCATCAAGAACGGTCAGTCGACCGCTGACGGCCGCGTCTACCTCAAGCGCGAGGAAGAGTGCCTGGCCGGCTGCGCGGGTGCACCGATGATGGTCATCAATGGTCACTACCATGAGCGTCTGACCCTGGAAAAGGTCGACGAGCTTCTGGACGGGCTGGAGTAAGGGCATGGCACATCACCACGAATCCAAGGGTCCGGTCGGCCCCGCGCCGCTGCCGCACCAGGTGGTCTACACCACCCTGCATTACGACACCCCGTGGTCGTACGAAAGCTATCTGAAGACCGGTGGCTACGCTGCCCTGCGCAAGATCCTCGAAGAGAAGATCCCGCCGGAGCAGGTCATCGAGATGGTCAAGGCCTCGGGCCTGCGCGGCCGCGGCGGCGCCGGTTTCCCGACCGGCCTGAAGTGGTCCTTCATGCCCAAGGGCAACGTGCAGAAGTACATCCTCTGCAACTCGGATGAATCCGAGCCGGGCACCTGCAAGGATCGCGACATCCTGCGCTACAACCCGCATTCGGTGGTCGAAGGCATGGCGATTGCCTGCTACGCCACCGGTTCGACCGTGGGCTACAACTACCTGCGCGGTGAATTCCACCACGAGCCGTTCGAGCACTTCGAGCAGGCCCTGGCCGATGCCTATGCAAACGGCTGGCTGGGCAAGAACGTGCTGGGCTCGGGCGTGGATATCGACATCTACGGCGCCCTGGGTGCCGGCGCCTACATCTGCGGCGAAGAAACCGCGCTGATGGAATCGCTGGAAGGCAAGAAGGGCCAGCCGCGCTACAAGCCGCCGTTCCCGGCCAAYTTCGGCCTGTAYGGCAAGCCGTCGACGATCAACAACACCGAAACCTAYGGYTCGGTGCCGGCGATCATCCGCAATGGTCCGGAGTGGTTCAAGGGCCTGAGCCTGACCGCCAATGGCGGCCCGAAGTGCTTCTCGGTGTCCGGCTGCGTGCAGAAGGGCGGCAATTTCGAAGTGCCGCTGGGCACCACCTTCGACGACCTGCTGGAAATGGCCGGCGGCCTCAAGCCGGGTCGCAAGCTCAAGGGCGCGATCCCGGGCGGCGTGTCCATGCCGGTGCTGACCGCGGCCGAGCTGAAGGGCCTGCCGATGGACTACGACACCATCCGTGCGCTGGGCTCCGGCCTGGGCTCCGGTGCGGTCGTGGTGCTGGATGACAGCGTCTG
Source organism: Stenotrophomonas sp. 05L44_2 (assembly GCF_056665995.1). Lineage (NCBI taxonomy): Bacteria > Pseudomonadati > Pseudomonadota > Gammaproteobacteria > Lysobacterales > Lysobacteraceae > Stenotrophomonas > Stenotrophomonas sp. 05L44_2. Next base: position 6,848 of record NZ_JBFTNR010000048.1, on the reverse strand, counting down.
CTGCGTCAAGTTCGCCTGCCGCATCAGCCAGTTCTTCCACAAGGAATCCTGTGGCCAGTGCACCCCGTGCCGCGAAGGTACCGGCTGGATGCACCGCGTGCTGGAGCGCATCGTCGCCGGCAAGGCCACGATGGAAGACCTGCACCAGTTGAAGACSGTGGCCGGCCAGATYGAAGGCCATACCATCTGTGCGTTCGGCGAAGCGGCGGCATGGCCCATCCAGGGTTTCCTGCGCCAGTTCTGGGACGAATTCGAGTACTACATCGTCAACGGTCATTCGATGGTTGACGGCAAGAAGGTGGAGGCAGCCGCTGCATGAGCGCGCAACCCATAAATCCCAGCGTGCCACCGGACCACGTCACCATCGAGATCGATGGCAAGTCGCTGGTCGTGCCCAAGGGTTCGATGATCATCCAGGCCGCCGACAAGGCGGGCATTTCGATTCCGCGCTTCTGCTACCACGAGAAGCTGCCGATCGCTGCCAACTGCCGCATGTGCCTGGTGGATGTGGAAAAGTCGCCGAAGCCGGCACCGGCCTGCGCCACGCCGGTGATGGAAGGCATGAAGGTCGCCACCCGCAGTGAAAAGGCGCTGAAGTTCCAGCGCTCGGTGATGGAGTTCCTGCTGATCAACCACCCGCTGGATTGCCCGATCTGCGATCAGGGCGGCGAGTGCGAGCTGCAGGACGTGTCGCTGGGCTACGGCCGTTCGGTCAGCCGCTTCAACGAGCGCAAGCGCGTGGTGGCCGACGAGGACATGGGCCCGCTGGTCGCCACCGAGATGACCCGCTGCATCCAGTGCACCCGCTGCGTCCGCTTCACCGCCGACGTTGCCGGTACCTATGAACTGGGTGGCATGTACCGCGGTGAAAACCTGCAGATCGGCACCTACGACGGCAAGCCGCTGACCACCGAGCTTTCGGGCAACGTCGTCGACGTGTGCCCGGTCGGCRCGCTGACCAACAAGGTGTTCCAGTTCCGCGCCCGTCCGTGGGAACTGACCGCGCGCGAATCGCTGGGCTACCACGACGCGATGGGCTCGAACCTGTTCCTGCACGTGCGTCGCGGCGAAGTGCTGCGTACCGTGCCGCGCGACAACGAGGCGGTCAACGAGTGCTGGCTGTCCGATCGTGACCGTTATTCGCACCAGGGCCTGTACAGCGAAGACCGTGCGGTCAAGCCGCTGCGCAAGGTCAACGGCGAGTGGAAGGAAGTGAGCTGGGCTGAAGGCCTGGCCGCGGCCGCCGAGATCCTCAAGGCCAACCAGGGCGACAACCTGGGCGTGCTGGTGCACCCGTCGACGTCGAACGAAGAGGGCGCACTGCTGGCCCGCCTGGCCACCGGCCTGGGTTCGGCCAACATCGACCACCGCATCAACAACCGCGACTTCTCCGACGCCGCCACTGCCGAAGTGTTCGGCCTGCCGCTGGCCGAGATCGAAGGCGCGGACCGCATCGTCGTGCTCGGCAGCAACATCCGCCACGAGCTGCCGTTGCTGCACGCCCGCCTGCGCAAGGCGCAGACCCAGAACGGCGCGAAGATCCACGYSGTCAACCCGGTSGACTTCGACTTCGCGTTCAGCGTTGCCGGCAAGCAGATCGTGGCTCCGTCGAAGTTCGCCGATGCGCTGGCCAACGCCGAGCTGCGTTCGGCGGTGCAGGGCGGTACCAATACGGTGCTGATCGTCGGTGGCATCGCCGAGAACCATCCGCAGGCTGCTGCGATCCGCGCCGCTGCGCGTGATTTCGCCGCCGCCACCGGTGCCAAGCTGTGCCGCATCCCGCAGGGCGCCAATGCGATCGGCCTGACCCGCGCCGGCGTACTGCCGGCCGGCAAGGACGTCGCTGCGATGCTGGCCGATCCGCGCAAGGCCTACGTGGTCTACGGCCTGGAACCGGGCCTGGACTTCGCCGATGCTCCGGCCGCGCGCAAGGCGCTGGTCGGCGCACAGGTGGTGGCCTTCAGCCAGTTCGCCTGCGCCTCGACCCGCGACGTTGCCGACGTGATCCTGCCGATCGGTGCGCTGCCGGAAATCGATGCCACCCTGACCAACCTCGATGGTCGCGAGCAGTCGGCGCGTGCCGGCGGCAAGCTGCCGGGCGAGGCCCGCGAGGGCTGGCGCGTGCTGCGTGCACTCGGCGGTGAGCTGGCCGTGGCCGGTTTCGAGTTCATCGACCTGGCCGGCCTGCGCGCCAGCCTGGCACCGGTGAACGTGCAGGTGTCCGCTTCGGCACAGCCGGTGCTGGCGGGCGAGGGCATGGAAGTGGCCTCGACCGCTGCGATCTACCGCACCGATGCGGTGGTCCGTCGCGCCCCGGCGCTGCAGTCGCATCCGCTCAACAACGCCCCGCGCATCGTGCTCAACGCTGACGATGCCGCCCGCCTGCAGCTGCAGGAAGGGCAGATGGCCAAGGTCGGCACCGATGCCGGCAAGGCCACCCTGCCGGTGGTGGTCGACGCCCGCGTCGCTGCGGGTTCGGTCTGGATTGAATCGGGCCACGGCGCAACCGCGCCGCTGGGTGCCGCTCGTGTTTCGGTGGTGGCTGCATGAACGAATTGCTGATTAACGCGGTCGATCCGCTGCACCAGTGGCTGCTTGGCCTGGGTGACATCGGCGCGCTGATCTGGATCATCCTGAAGATCCTGGTGATCACCGTTCCGGTGATCGTCTCGGTGGCCTTCTACGTGGTCTGGGAACGCAAGCTGATCGGCTGGATGCACGTCCGCCACGGCCCGATGTACGTGGGCATGGGCATCTTCCAGGCCTTCGCCGACGTCTTCAAGCTGCTGTTCAAGGAAGTCCTGCAGCCCAGCAGCGCCAACAAGGCGATCTTCCTGCTGGCGCCGCTGATCACCCTGGCCCCAGCCTTCGCCGCGTGGTCGGTGGTGCCGTTCGACCATCAGCTGGTGCTGTCCAACGCCAATGCCGGCCTGCTGTACCTGCTGGCGATGACCTCGCTGGGCATCTACGGCATCATCCTTGCCGGTTGGGCCTCCAACTCGAAGTACGCGTTCCTGGGTGCCATGCGCGCCTCGGCGCAGATGATCAGCTACGAAATCGCGATGGGCTTCGCCCTGGTCGGCGTGATGATCGCTTCGGGCAGCCTCAATCTCAGCAACATCGTGATGGCCCAGGCCGGCAGCTCCGGCTTCTTCGACTGGTTCCTGATCCCGCTGTTCCCGCTGTTCGTCGTGTACTGGGTGTCCGGCGTCGCCGAAACCAACCGCGCGCCGTTCGACGTGGTGGAAGGCGAGTCGGAAATCGTCGCCGGCCACATGGTCGAGTACTCCGGCGGTGCGTTCGCCCTGTTCTTCCTGGCCGAATACGCGAACATGATCCTGATCAGCTTCCTGATCTCGATCTTCTTCCTCGGTGGCTGGCTGAGCCCGATCCAGGGCTGGGTCAACCCGGGCGAGATCTCGCCGTTCATCGACTGGATCTGGAAGGGCGGCTGGCCGTGGCTGTTCGTCAAGGTCTTCTTCTTCGCCAGTGCCTACATCTGGTTCCGAGCAAGCTTCCCGCGCTTCCGCTATGACCAGATCATGCGCCTGGGCTGGAAGGTCTTCATCCCGCTGACCATTTTCTGGATCGCGGTTACCGCCGTCATGGTGTTCTTCGGCGTGATTCAAAAGGGCGTCTAAGTGATGAACAGGATTACCCATTACTTCAAGAGCCTGCTGCTGCTCGAACTGCTGGCCGGTCTCTGGCTGACGCTGAAGTACAGCTTCAAGCCGAAGTACACGATGATGTACCCGATGGAGAAGTTCCCGCAGTCGCCGCGCTTCCGTGGCCTGCATGCCCTGCGCCGTTATCCCAACGGTGAAGAGCGCTGCATCGCCTGCAAGCTGTGCGARGCGGTGTGCCCGGCRYTGGCSATCACCATCGAYTCGGCCAAGCGCGAGGACGGCACCCGCCGYACCACGCGCTACGACATCGATCTGTTCAAGTGCATCTTCTGCGGCTTCTGTGAGGAAAGCTGCCCGGTGGACTCGATCGTCGAGACCCACATCCTCGAGTACCACTTCGAGAATCGTGGCGAAAACATCGTTACCAAGCCGCAGCTGCTGGCCCTGGGCGACCGTCTCGAATCCGAGATCGCCGAGCGTCGTGCCGCCGATGCCGCTTACCGCTGAGGTCGAGAGATGGATTGGGTAAATATCGCTTTCTGGGTCTTCGCCATCGCGGCAACGGTTTCGGCCGGTGCGGTGATCAGCGTGCGCAACCCCGTGCACGCTGTCCTGTGCCTGGTGCTGACCTTCTTCTCCATCGCCTGCGTGTGGCTGCTGGTCGGCGCCGAGTTCCTCGGCGTGGCACTGGTGCTGGTCTACGTTGGTGCGGTGATGGTGTTGTTCCTGTTCGTGGTGATGATGCTCGACATCGATCCGGACAAGCTGCGTGAAGGCTGGGTGCGCTACCTGCCGGTCGGCCTGATCGTGGCCGTGGCGATGCTGGTGCAGATGCTGATCCTGATCGGCGTGAAGGGCAGGACGGTCAACCCGTTCCCGGCCGACAACGCCGCCGCGCTCGCCGCCGACAGTTCCAACGTCACCTGGCTGGCACGCAGCCTGTTCACCGAGTACCTGCTGCCGTTCGAGTTCGCCGCCGTCATCCTGACCGTGGCCGTGGTCGCCGCGGTGATGCTGACCCTGCGCCGTCGTGAAGGCCTGAAGACGCAGAACCCGTCGCAGCAGACCATGGTCAAGGCACACGACCGCCTGCGCATGGTCAAGATGGACGCCGAACAGCCGCAGATCCACAGCAACAGCACGCCGGCCGCGGGCGACGAGGAGACCAAGGCATGATCTCGATCACTCTGGGCCACATCCTGGCGCTGGGCGCGGTGCTGTTCTGCATCAGCCTCGCCGGCATCTTCCTCAACCGAAAGAACATCATCGTCCTGCTGATGTCCATCGAGTTGATGCTGCTGTCGGTCAACATCAATTTCGTCGGGTTCTCCCGGGAACTGGGGGACACGGCCGGCCAGCTGTTCGTGTTCTTCATCCTGACCGTGGCTGCTGCCGAGGCCGCCATCGGCCTGGCGATCCTGGTGACCCTGTTCCGTACACGCCGCACGATCAATGTCGGCGAAGTCGATTCGTTGAAGGGCTGATCCACAGATGGAAATCACTCTCTCCAAGAGTCTGTTGATCGCAGTGGTGCTTGCACCGCTGTTCGGCAGCATCATCGCCGGCCTGTTCGGTCGCCAGGTCAAGCGCTTCGGCGCGCAGACCATCACGATCCTCGGTGTCGCGGTTGCCTGCGGCCTGTCGATGCACACGCTCTACCAGCTGCTGTGGGGCGGGGCGCAGCCGTTCAACCAGAACCTGTATACGTTCTTCGAAGTCGGCCAGTACTCGGCCCATGTCGGCTTCATGGTCGACAAGCTGACCGCGATGATGATGGTSGTSGTGACCTTYGTGTCGCTGMTGGTSCACATCTACACSRTCGGCTACATGCAGGATGATCCGGGTTACCAGCGGTTCTTCAGCTACATCTCGCTGTTCACCTTCTCGATGCTCACCCTGGTGATGAGCAACAACTTCCTGCAGCTGTTCTTCGGCTGGGAAGCAGTGGGCCTGGTGTCGTACCTGCTGATCGGTTTCTGGTTCAAGCGCCCGACCGCGATCTTCGCCAACATGAAGGCGTTCCTGGTCAACCGCGTCGGTGACTTCGGCTTCCTGCTGGGCATCGCCGGCGTGTTGTGGGTGTTCGGTACCCTGGACTACTCGCAGGTGTTCTCGCAGGCCGGCATGCTCGCCGACCCGCGCGCCCAGCTGCAGATCTGGGACGGCACCATGTTCGGCATGCAGCTGCTGAACGAGCCGGTGATCTGGTCGATCGCCACCGTCATCTGCATCGGCCTGTTCATCGGTGCCATGGGCAAGTCGGCCCAGGTTCCGCTGCACGTCTGGCTGCCTGATTCGATGGAAGGCCCGACCCCGATCTCGGCACTGATCCACGCCGCGACGATGGTGACCGCCGGTATCTTCATGGTCACCCGCATGTCGCCGCTGTTCGAGCTGTCGCAGACCGCGTTGAACTTCATCCTGTTCATCGGTGCCACCACCGCGTTCTTCACCGGCCTGATCGGCATCGTGCAGAACGACATCAAGCGCGTCGTCGCGTACTCCACGCTGTCCCAGCTGGGTTACATGACCGTGGCGCTGGGCGTGTCGGCGTACTCCGCTGCCGTGTTCCACCTGATGACCCACGCCTTCTTCAAGGCGCTGCTGTTCCTGGGYGCCGGYTCGGTCATCATCGSSATGCACCACGAGCAGGACATSCGCAASATGGGCGGCCTGCGCAAGTACATGCCSATCACCTTCATCACCATGTGGATCGGTACCCTGGCCCTGGTCGGTACGCCGTTCTTCTCSGGYTTCTACTCGAAGGAMAMCATCATCGARGCCGCCGAGATCCACGCCCACATGCAGAACAGCTGGGTGGCCACCTATGGCTACTGGGCGGTGCTGGGTGGCGTGCTGGTGACCAGCTTCTACAGCTTCCGCCTGCTGTTCCTGACCTTCCACGGCAAGGAACGCTTCCGCGATGCGCACGACGATCATGGCCATGGTCATGACGACCACCATGCTGCCGATGCACATCATGCCGACGCGCATGACGACCACGGCCATGGCCACGGTCCGCATGAGCCGCATGAAACCCCGTGGGTGGTGACGCTGCCACTGATCCTGCTGGCCATCCCGTCGATCGCCATCGGTTTCTTCAGCATCGGTCCGATGCTGCACGGCACCGACTGGGCCGGTCACCACGCCCATGTGGCGATCAAGGGCCAGGTCAACACGTTCTTCACCGGCATCGTCGATTTCTACGATCCGGCCAAGAAC
>NZ_JBFTNR010000047.1:0-21328 GCF_056665995.1 Stenotrophomonas sp. 05L44_2 | reverse complement strand
GCGTATTCCAGCGCGGCCGGTTCGTAGTCCGGCGCAATCAGGACTTCAACGAACTGGCGGTCCAGGATGACCTGCGCGGTGGCTGCATCGAGCGGCTTGTTGAAGGCGATGATGCCGCCGAAGGCGCTGGTCGGGTCGGTGGCGTAGGCCAGCTCGTAGGCATCGCCGTTGCCGGCGCCAACGGCCACGCCGCACGGGTTGGCATGCTTGACGATGACACAGGCCGGCGCGTCGAACTGGCGCACGCATTCCCAGGCTGCATCGGCATCGGCCAGGTTGTTGTAGCTCAGCTCCTTGCCCTGCAGCTGCTGGAAGGTGGCCAGCGTGCCCGGCACCGGATGCAGGTCGCGATAGAACGCGCCGCTCTGGTGCGGGTTYTCGCCGTAGCGCAGGTCCATCACCTTCACGAAGGTGGAATTCATCTGCGCCGGGTATTCGGCGCGCACCGGCACGGCGGCGTCGGTGGCGGTGACGGCCGACAGGTAGTTGCTGATCGCCGCGTCGTACTGGGCAACGCGGTTGAATGCGGCCACCGAGAAGGCGAAACGGGTGCCGGCCGACAGCTGGCCGTCGTTGGCATCCAGCGAGGCCAGCAGTTCGGCGTACTGCGACGGGTCGGTGGCCACCGCCACGCGGGCGAAGTTCTTGGCCGCCGAGCGCASCATSGCSGGGCCGCCGATGTCGATGTTCTCCACCGCGTCGGCCAGGGTGCAGTCGGCCTTGGCAGTGACCGATTCGAACGGGTACAGGTTCAGCACCAGCAGGTCGATGGCACCGATGCCGTGTTCGGCCATCACCGCGTCGTCCAGGCCGGAGCGGCCCAGCAGGCCGCCATGCACCATGGGATGCAGGGTCTTGACCCGGCCATCCATCATTTCCGGGAAGCCGGTGACCTCGGCGACATCCTTCACGGCCAGGCCCGCATCGCGGATCGCCTTGGCGGTACCGCCGGTGGACAGCAGCTCCACGCCGCGTGCAGCCAGCGCGGTGGCCAGCTCGACCAGGCCGGTCTTGTCGGAAACGGAGAGGAGGGCCCGGCGGACGGGCAACAGATCAGCAGTCATGGGGACAGGGCAATCGGCAGCGGAGCGGGGCCGATATTGTAGGCGGTGGGGGCCGGTGGCGGGCGCTGGTGGGGGAAATTGGCCGGTGCAGACTCCCTTCCTGATTCGCTCGACAGCACCTGCATGGGCCGGCATTGGGCGCAATTCGATACGTGGCGCTGTCGCAATCAGGTAGGCTGTGCCCGCACTGCCAAGGATTAGCGGGTTCAGATCGTGTCGATCTATGCATTGAAAGGACGTTTCCAGGACCTGCTGCGTCCGGCCGTACACGGCCTGTACCGCATGGGGATCACCGCCAACACGGTGACCGTGGCTGCGGCCGTGGTCTCGCTGCTGGTGGCCGCTGCGGTGTGGTGCTGCGCTCCCACCCAGCCGCTGCTGTATCTGGCCCTGCCGCTGTGGATGCTGCTGCGCATGGCCCTCAACGCCGTCGACGGCATGCTGGCCCGCGAATTCGGCCAGCAATCGCGGCTGGGCGCCTATCTGAACGAGTTGTGCGATGTGATCGCCGACGCGGCGCTGTACCTGAGCCTGCTCAGCGTACCGGGCGTGCGCCCCGAGGCACTGTGGCTGCTGGCCTGGGCCGCCGCGCTGAGCGAGTACGCCGGCGTGCTGGGCCTGATGGTCGGCGCCAGCCGCCGCTATGACGGCCCGATGGGCAAGAGCGACCGTGCGTTCGTGATCGGCGTGCTGGGCCTGCTGCTGGCGTTTGGCTGGGCAGGCGCGACCGTGGTCAGCGCGGTCGCCGCACTGGCCGCACTGCTGTGTGGGGTGACGGTGGTCCGTCGCGTACGCCAGGGATTGAAGGAAGCCGCGGYGATATCGCCGCGGTAAGCACAACACGATTACACGCCCTATCCATACGGAGATTGCATGCGTCAGGCGCAGGAACGGGAATTCCACAGCTTCGACCAGGTACCGCTGTTCTACCGGTACTGGCCGAGCACCACGGCAACCACGCCGGCCAAGGCCATCGTGCTGCTGCATCGCGGCCATGAACACTCCGGCCGGGTCACCCATCTGGTCGACGAGCTGGACCTGCCCGACACCGCGTTCTTCGCGTGGGATGCGCGCGGCAATGGTCGCTCGCCCGGCACGCGCGGCGACGCACCGGGCTTCCCGGCGCTGGTGCGCGACCTGGACAGCTTCATCGCCCACATCAGTGCCGAGCATGGCATCGCGGTGGAGGACATCGTGGTGATCGCGCAGAGCGTGGGCGCGGTGGTTGCCGCCACCTGGGTGCATGACTATGCGCCGCGGCTGCGCGCGCTGGTGATGGCTTCGCCGGCATTCAAGGTGAAGCTGTACGTGCCGTTCGCACGCGCTGGACTGGCGCTGATGCAGAAACTGCGCGGCAACTTCTTCGTCAACAGCTACGTCAAGCCGCAGTGGCTGACCCACGACCCGGCACGGGTGGAAAGCTACCGCACCGATCCGCTGATCACCCGGCCGATCTCGGTGCGCGTGCTGCTGGGCCTGTACGAAGCGGCCGACCGCATCGTGGCCGACGCGCAGGCGATCAGCGTGCCGGTACAGTTGCTGGTATCGGGCTCGGACTTCGTGGTGCATCGCGGCCCGCAGGACCGCTTCTACGAACGCCTGTCCAGCCCGATCAAGGAGCGCGTGCACCTGCCGGGCTTCTTCCACGACACCCTCGGCGAGCGTGACCGTGCACCGGCGCTGGCGCGTATCCGCAGCTTCATCCAGGCACGCTTTGCCGAACCGCTGCAGGAGCTGTCGCGGCGCGATGCGCATCGGCATGGCCCGACCTTCGAGGAATCGGAGATCCTGTCGTGGCCACCGGAGCGCAACAGCCTGGCCGACCTGCGTTGGCGCGTGGTGCGCGGTGGCCTGCGTTTCGGCGGCACGCTGTCGGAGGGCATCGCGCTGGGCCTGCAGACCGGTTTCGACTCGGGCAGCACGCTGGACTACATCTACCGTGATGAGGCGCGGGGCAAGGGCCCGCTGGGCCGGATGGTCGACCGCAACTATCTGGATGCGATCGGTTGGCGCGGCATCCGCGTGCGCGGCAAGCACCTGMAGGAACTGCTGCGCGATGCCGCCCAGCGACTGCGCGGGCAGGGCGCGCCGGTGCGCGTGCTGGACGTGGCGGCCGGCCATGGCCGTTACGTGCTGGAAGCACTCGGCCAGGGCGAACAGCGTGCCGACCGCATCGTGCTGCGCGATTTCAGCGAGCTGAACGTAACGCAGGGCAAGACCTTGATCGAGCGCCTCGGCGCGGCCGACATCGCCCGCTTCGAACAGGGCGATGCGTTCGATCCGGCGCAGCTGGCAGCGGTGGAACCGGCGCCGACGCTGGCGGTGGTGTCCGGCCTGTACGAACTGTTCCCGGACAACGATGCGGTGCTGCGTTCGCTGCAGGGCATCGCTGCGACGGTGCCGGTGGGCGGTTACCTGGCCTATACCGGGCAGCCGTGGCATCCGCAGCTGGAGTTCATCGCGCGTGCGTTGACCAGCCATCGTGGTGGCGCGGCGTGGGTGATGCGCCGCCGTACCCAGCACGAGATGGACGAACTGGTGCGCCTGGCCGGCTTCCAGAAGGTGGCCCAGCGCATCGATGACTTCGGCATCTTCACCGTATCGCTGGCACGACGGATCGCGTGATGGCGACGCTGGCGGCAACCGCATCATCCAGCGAGGCGCGCCCCTGGCGGCGCGCCCTGCTGTGGCTGGCCCTGCTCGGTCCGTTCTTCTTCGCCAGCTATGGCTTCGCCAACTGGATGGCCGGCCGCCATGCCCAGCTGCCGGTGATGGCATTTGCCTGGGAGGCGCGGATTCCGTTCGTGCCGTGGACGATAGTGCCGTACTGGTCGATCGACCTGTTCTATGCGATCTCGTTCTTCCTGTGCCGGCGCCGGCTGGAGCTGGACCGGCACGCGCTGCGCCTGCTCAGCGCGCAGGTGATCGCGGTGGCGTGCTTCCTGTTGTGGCCGTTGCGCTTCAGCTTCGAACGGCCGGAAATCGGCGGTGTGTTCGGCTGGTTGTTCGACGTGCTGCTGGGCTTCGACAAGCCATTCAACCAGGCGCCGTCGCTGCATATCGTGCTGCTGATCGTGCTGTGGGTGAAGTTCGCGCAGTACCTGCACGGGGTCTGGCGGCTGGTGCTGCATGTGTGGGCGCTGCTGATCGGCATTTCGGTGCTGACCACGTTCCAGCATCACTTCATCGACATTCCCACCGGGCTGCTGGCCGGCTGGTTGTGCGTGTGGCTGTGGCCAGAGCAGGGCACGCCGCCGTTGCGTGCCTGGCAGGCTGCAGGTGACCCGAAGCGTTGGCGGCTGGCCGCGTTGTATGTGTTGGGTGCCGGCCTGCTGCTGGTGCCGGTGGTGATGCTGCGCGGCACCGCATTGTGGCTGCTGTGGCCCGTGGTGTCGTTGCTGCTGGTGTCGCTGGCCTATGCCGGGCTGGGCACGGCGGTGTTCCAGAAGCGCGCCGATGGCCGGTTGACGATGGCCGCGCGCTGGCTGCTGGCACCGTACCTGGGTGCGGCGTGGATCAACTCGCGGTTGTGGACGCGCCGCGCGCCGCAGCCGGTGCCGGTCGTCGACGCTGTCTGGCTGGGGCGCCTGCCAGGTACCGCACTGCCGGCACCGCTGGTGGGCGTGGTCGACACCTGTGCGGAGCTGTCCTGCCGCGCGCCGGGAGCAGCGTACGCCAGCGTGCCGATGCTGGACCTGGTGGTGCCTTCAGCGGCGCAGCTGCGCGCCGCGGCAGATGCCATTGAACGCCTGCGCGGGCATGGCCCCGTCCTGGTCTGCTGTGCGCTGGGGTACTCACGTAGCGCGGCCAGCGTGGCGACCTGGTTGCTGCGCACCGGCCGTGCGCGCGATGTGGCCGACGCGGTGTCGATCGTGCGTGGCGCGCGGCCGTCGATCGTGCTGCACGACGTTCATCTACAGGTGATCGCGGCCGCTGCCGCGCAGGAGACCATTGCATGAGCGCCGTGCCCGATCTGCCGATGATGCATCTGCTGCTGCGGCGGGGGCGATTGCCTGCCGCGTTGTCGCTGGGCCTGCTGCTGGTGGCCCTGTTGTTGCTGGGCATCGAGCCTGGGCTGGCGATGTTCGCCGCTGGCCTGCTGCTGCTGAGCCTGGTTGCAGGTGTTGTGCAGGCGTACTACGCGGTGCGGGTGCAGTTGGACGCCAGCCTGCTGCAGCTGCTGCAGCAGGAGGGCCTGCAGGGTGAAGACGCAGCACAACGCGTGGACCAGGCGCTGCACACCGCTGGCCTGCGCAGGCTGGACGCAGCGGCGCCGACGCGTGGCTGGGATGCGCGCTGGACCGGCATGCGGCGTCTGCTGATGCGCCAGTACGCCGCCACGCTGCTGCAGTTCGCTGCCCTGCTGCTGGCCGTGCTGTGGCCGCAGACCTGACCGGAGGTGCCGATGTTTGCTGAACTGATCGCCCGCGCCTGCAGCGCGGCCATCCATGTAGTGACCGGCGCACGCGCGCTGTGGGTTGGCTGCGCGCCGTCCAGCGAGCACCGCGTCTACTACGGCAACCATGCCAGTCATGGTGATTTCGTGCTGATCTGGTCGTCGATGCCGCCGGCGCTGCGGCGCCAGGTGCGGCCGGTCGCCGCCGCCGAGTACTGGCAGCGCGACGGTCTGCGTCGTTATCTGATCGACGCGGTATTCAATGGCGTGCTGGTGGAGCGCGAGGCCGGCAACCGCCATCAGGATCCGCTGCAGGTGCTGCGTGATGCGGTGGATGAGGGCTGTTCGTTGATCCTGTTTCCGGAAGGCACGCGCAACATCGGTGATGAGCCGCTGCTGCCGTTCAAGAGCGGCATCTACCACCTGGCCCGGCAACGCCCGGAGCTGGAGTTCGTGCCGGTGTGGATCGACAACCTCAAGCGTGTGATGCCGAAAGGGCGTTTCCTGCCGCTGCCGTTGCTGTGCACGGCAACCTTCGGTACGCCGCTGCGGCTGCAGGCCGATGAGGACAAGGCCGCGTTCCTGGCACGCAGCCGGCAGGCGCTGCTGGCCCTTGCCCCGAACGGAGGCCGTGCATGAGCTTCATGATCGATGTGTCCGGTGATCTTGCCGCACGCAGCGTGGGCCAGCAGACAGGGCTGCTGTTCGCGGGCGTAGGCGCCGTGCTGGTGCTGGCCACGCTGGTGTCCGAAACCCTGCGCTGGCGCCAGCGTGGACAGCCCAGCGCGGTGATCGCCAACCTGGTCTCGCGCATCCGCGCGTGGTGGGTGATGGCCATCGTGGTCGGGCTGGCGCTGTTCTTCGGGCGCGCCGGAGTGATCGTGCTGTTCGCCATCATCTCGCTGTTCGCACTGCGCGAATTCATCACCCTGGCGCCAACACGATCAGGTGACTACTACGCGTTGCTGGCCGCGTTCTACATCGTGCTGCCGTGGCAGTACTACCTGGTGTGGATCGACTGGTATGGCATGTACACGCTGTTGATCCCGGTGTACGCGTTCCTGTTCCTGCCGATCCTGGCCACCATCGGTGGTGACACCACCCACTACCTGGAGCGCACGTCGAAGGTGCAGTGGGGCTTGATGATCTGCGTGTTCTGCATCTCGCACGTGCCGCTGCTGCTGAACCTGCGCGTGCCGGGCTACGATCCGGCGCGCAACGTGCTGCTGTTCGCCTTCCTGGTGATCGTGGTGCAGTCGTCGGACGTGCTGCAGTACATCTGGGGCAAGCTGCTGGGCAAGCACCTGATCGCGCCGAAGCTGTCGCCGTCGAAGACGGYGGAAGGCTTCGTCGGCGGCGTGCTCTGTGCCAGCGCGTTGGGCGCCGCGCTCTGGTGGATCACCCCGTTCACGCCGCTGCAGGCGTTCGGCCTGTCGCTGCTGATCAACCTGATGGGGTTCTGGGGCGGCCTGGTGATGTCGGCGATCAAGCGCGACCGCGGCATCAAGGACTGGGGCAACATGATCGAGGGCCATGGCGGCATGCTCGATCGGCTGGATTCAGTGTGCTTCGCCGCCCCGGTGTTCTTCCACGTGGTGCGTTACTACTGGAAGGCGGGAGGTGGCGGTTGAGCGCCCGGCACTACCCATGCTGCGCTTACGCGCTGATGCCGTATTCCTTCAGCTTCTTGCGCAGGGTGGCGCGGTGGATGCCCAGCATCGCGGCCGCGCGGCTCTGGTTGCCTTCGCAGTGGTTGAGCACTTCCACGAACAGTGGAATCTCCATCTCGCGCAGTACGATCTCGTAGACATCGTCCGCATCGCAGCCATCGAGGTCGCGCAGGTAACGGCGCACGGACTGGGCCACATGTTCGCGCAGCGGTGGCCGGGCAGCGCCACGACTGTTGTCAGGACGAGAAAGGACAGCGTTCAAGGGGGTTCCCGATCTGGTTGGTCCATGCACGCGGGGCGCCGGACCGGATGAGGTGATGGCGGTCAGTCTAGCGCGAGCGTGCCCGACCTGCCACGGCCGGACGGTCAGGCCCAGGTCAAAGGAACTCGAAGGTGAATGCGACCGTGGATGCGGCAGGCTCCTGCACGCGGAAGGCGATGCGTGCGCTTTGGCCCGGTTCCAGAGGGGCCGCCCCCGGGTTTTCGCCKAGGTACTGCGCTGGTGCGAACACGCCGGTGCCGATCACACGACCATCGGCATCGGACAGCGACAGGCGCAGGTCCGGCCATGCCTGCGGCCAGCGCGCGTCGTTGCGGATGCTGGCCTGGATCTGCAGCACGCCGGGCTGGGCCGGCAACGGGCGGATTTCACGGCTGGTCATGGTCAATGCAGTGGGCTCGCGCCAGGCGGGCAGCTCGCAGCGCAGCACGCTGCACAGCGCACCGATCCACGGCCGGGTACCGGCATCGGCGGCCAGCCGTGCACGATCGGCAAGCACGCTCTGCAGCAACAGCAGCAGCGCCAGCGCGGCCACCAGCAGCCAATGCCAGCGCGGGGTGGGCAGCGCCCGCGGGCGTACGCCGAGGAAGCTGGGCGCATCGGCGGCGGTGGCAACGATGCCGGGTTTGGCGGTGAAGTCGGGCTCGATGATTGGATCAGCGGCGGCCAGCGGTTCTGTTTCGGTTGCCGCCACGATGTCCGTTGCCGGGTCGATGTCCTCGATCACCGGCGTTGCATCGGTCGGCACCGGTCCGCGCGGTTCGGTGGCTTCAGGCGTGGCATCGCGTCCCGGCGCGGCGCGCAGGAACGTGGCCAGGGGACGGCGCGGTGGGTTCGGCTCGGACATGCTCAGGGCGCGGGCTCGGATCCAGCGGTCATTCAACCACGATCAGGCGCGGCGTACGCCGGTGATGCGCATCCAGTCGCCATCCTGGGTGGCCTGCAGGTCGTCGAACCAGGCCGCATAGCGTTGCAGCAGTTCGTCTTCCTGGCCATGCAGGATGCCCGACAGGGCGATGCGACCACCGCTGGCGACACGGGCGGCCAGCAGTTCGGCCAGTGCATCCAGCGCGGAGGCCAGGATGTTGGCGACCACGATCGGGTAGGTGGCGACCGGTTCGTCCTGCGGCAGGTACACCTGCATGCGTGCCTGTTCGCCGTTGCGCTCGGCATTGTCGGCGGTGGCGATCAACGCCTGCGGGTCGTTGTCCACGCCAATGGCCTGGGCGGCACCGAGCTTCAGTGCGGCCAGGGCGAGGATGCCCGAGCCACAGCCGAAGTCGARCACGCGCTGGCCCTGCAGCTGGCCATCAATGGCCAGCTGGTCCAGCCAGCGCAGGCACAGCGCGGTGGTCGGGTGGGTGCCCGAGCCGAAGGCCAGGCCCGGGTCGAGGCGCACGATGGCGGCGTCGGCGGCCTGCGCGGCTTCCGGCAGCTCGTGGTTCCACGGCACGATCCAGGTACGGCTGCCGAAGTCCATCGGCTGGAACTGGTCCAGCCACGCGCGCTCCCAGTCTTCGTCTTCCACGGCGCGGAAGCTGCCGTTGCTCCAGTCCAGCTCCGGGTCGAAGGCTTCCAGCGCGGCCAGCAGCAGCAAGGCATTGCTGTCGGCCGGGAACAGCGCGCTGAGCACCAGGGTGTCCCACAGCGGGGTCTCGCCCACGCCGGGTTCGAGGATGGCCTGTTCGTTGCTGGTGTCGGCTTCGGCATCAAGCAGGGTCACCGCCAGCGCGCCCACATCCTCCAGCGCATTCTCATAACGGGGCTGGGTGGCTTCGGTACAACGCAGGGTCAGTTCCAGGAACGGCATGGCGGTGAGGGCAATCGCGGGAAAGGGGGCCATGCTAGACCATCAGGGCGTCTCCGTATGCCTTGAGATGAACGAAGCCGATTCAGACAGGCCTCACGGGCCTTGCTAAACTCGGCGCTTTCCTGTGCGCCGTACCACCGAACGTTGCCGATGGCTTTCGCCCCGACCCTGAAAACCTGGTTGCTCGTCCTGCCGGCCGTGGCCGTGCTGGGCGTGGCCGGTTATCGGGCCAATGGGCACAGCCGGGACATGGACGCGCGCGTCGACGCGCCGCTGGCTGCCCCGGCCGGCGATGTGCAGGGGGCGTTGGCACCGGTGATGCCGGAAGCCCTGGCACGCCGCCTCGCTGCGTTCGAACCCGGCACCGCGCTGCCTTCGGGCCTGCCGCTGGATATCCGCGCCGACATCGAAAGTGCCACCGATCTGTACGCCTACGCGCAGCGCCTGCGCGTGCAGGCCGACCGGGGCAACCATGAGGCGCGCTGGATGCTCAGCCGGGTCTATGACTACTGCGCGCAGTACGCCGTTGATCCGGGTGGCTACCGCCTGGACAACAACGTGCTGTCCGGCCTTGGCCTGAGTGCTGCACCGGAGATGGTGGAGGCGCGCGAACGGGTGGCGCAGCGCTGCGGTGGCTTCGTGCCCGGCGACAAGCTGGGGCCGGCACTGGTGCTCGGTGAGCGTCGTCGTGCGGCCCAGCAGGGCAACCTCGCTGCCGAAGCGGCGCTGTTTGCCGAAGGTGAGCCACTGCAGGACAGCGAGCAGTACCGCCGCGACCTGGTTGAACGCGTACGTACCTCGCGCGATCCGGAGGCCTATATGGCCATCGCGCCGGGCATGGGGTTGCGCGCGGCCGGCGACAAGGCGCTCGTCGGCATGGTCGCCGGTGAACAGCTCAGTGAACTGGCATGGCGGGTTGCGGCCTGCGAACTCGGTCTTCCCTGTGGAGCCGACAGCGTGCTGGTCAACAGTTTTTGTGCGAATGGAGGGATCTGTTCGCCGGATGGAACGCAGGACTTCCGTGAATTTGTGTATGACGCCGCGGTTTCGCGGCAAGGTGCGGGGAAAATGAAGGAATGGATCAAGCGATTGATTGGAACGAGGGACGGGCGATGAACTACCGTCGATTCCTGCATGGGGCCAAGTTCTGGTTCTGGGTGGTGTTGTTCGTGGCCTATTCGGCCGGTGCGGTAGGCCTGCTGATGATCGACACCTACGAGGACCGCTACCGGCGTCTATCGAAGGTGGAGCTGACCTCGGTGAAGACACAGGAAGACGTGCGTCGTGCCGGTGCCAGCCAGGTTGCCGCCGTTTACCGTGCGCAGAGCGGCGTGCCGTTCTCGTCGTTGCCGGCCGGCAGCACCTTCCAGGTGGTGTGGGGCATGGCCCGGCGCTACCGTAAAAACGCAAAAAGGGCGGGGAAATCCCCGCCCTTTTCGTGTCCGGCGATGGCACTCTGCCGATCAGGTCAACGCGATCGGCTTGCTCTTGCGCTCGGCAAGGCGCTTTTCCAGATAGTGGATGTTCTGCCCACCGGCCTGGAAGCCCTTGTCACRCATGATCCGCTGCTGCAGGGCAATGTTGGTCTTGATGCCATCGACCACCATCTCGCTCAGCGCCACCCGCATGCGGGCAATGGCGGTCTCGCGGTCCGGACCGTGCACGATCAGCTTGCCGATCATCGAGTCGTAGTTCGACGGCACGCGGTAGCCACTGTAGATGTGGGTATCGACGCGCACTCCGGGACCACCCGGTGCGTGGAAGCCGGTGATGGTGCCCGGGCTCGGCACGAAGGTTTCGGCGTCTTCGGCATTGATGCGGCACTCGATCGCGTGACCGGTCAGCACCACATCGCTCTGCTTGATCGACAGCTTCTGGCCGGCAGCGATCTTCAGCTGTTCGGCGACCAGGTCGATGCCGGTSACCATCTCSGTSACCGGATGYTCCACCTGSAYGCGGGTGTTCATTTCGATGAAGTAGAAGCGGCCGTCYTCGWACAGGAACTCGAAGGTGCCSGCGCCGCGGTAGCCGATGCGGATGCAGGCTTCCACGCACACCTTGCCGATCTGCTCGCGCTGCTCGGCGGTGATGCCCGGTGCCGGTGCTTCCTCGACCACCTTCTGGTGACGACGCTGCATCGAGCAGTCGCGCTCGCCGAGGTGGATGGCGTTGCCCTGGCCGTCGGCCAGCACCTGGATCTCCACGTGGCGCGGGTTCTCCAGGAACTTCTCCATGTAGACCTCGCCATTGCCGAACGCGGCCTTGGCCTCGCTCTTGGTGGTTTCGATGGAGGTTTTCAGGGAAGCTTCGGCGTGCACCACGCGCATGCCGCGGCCACCGCCGCCGCCGGCCGCCTTGATGATGACCGGGTAGCCGATCTCACGGGCGATCTTGGTGTTGGCGACGATGTCGTCGCCCAGCGGGCCGCCCGAACCGGGCACGCACGGCACACCGGCCGACTTCATGGCACGGATCGCTTCGACCTTGTCGCCCATCAGGCGGATGGTGTCTGCCTTCGGGCCGATGAAGATGAAGCCGGACTCTTCCACGCGCTCGGCGAAGTTGGCGTTCTCGGACAGGAAGCCATAACCCGGGTGGATGGCCTGGGCGTCGGTGACCTCGGCCGCGGCGATCAACGCCGGGATGTTGAGGTAGCTTTCCGCCGACGGCGCCGGACCGATGCAGACCGATTCATCGGCCATGGCCACGTGCTTGAGATTGCGGTCGACCGTGGAGTGCACGGCCACCGTGCGGATGCCCAGGGTGTTGCACGCGCGCAGGATGCGCAGCGCGATTTCCCCTCGGTTGGCGATGACGACTTTGTCGAGCATGGCAGCCGCCCCTTAGCCGATCACGAACAGCGGCTGGTCGAATTCCACCGGCTGGCCGTTCTCGCCGAGGATGGCGACGATGGTGCCCGACGCATCGGCTTCGATCGGGTTGAACATCTTCATCGCTTCGATGATGGCCAGGGTCTCGCCGGCCTTGACCTGCTGGCCGATGCTGACGAACGCCGGCTTGTCCGGTGCGGACGAGGCATAGAAGGTGCCGACCATCGGCGAGCGCAGCACGTGGCCTTCCGGCAGCGCGTTGCCCGGCTTGGCGGTGCCGCCGGTGGAGGCTTCGGTCGGCGATTGCATCGGCATCGCCGGGGTGGCCGGCTGGGCAGCGGCCGGAGCGGCCATCATCATCTGCGGCGGGGCCTGCATCATGCCGTAGCCGGACACCGGAGCGCGCGACAGGCGCACCGACTCTTCGCCTTCCTTGATTTCGATTTCAGCCAGGTTCGACTCTTCCAGCAGGTCGATCAGCTTCTTGATTTTGCGGAGATCCATGGTGGCCTCTTTGCTCTTTGATGTCAGTGTGGTGGGAAGCGCGTTGCGCTCGGGTCAAAGCAGTTCGTAGAAGTCGCGCAGCTGCCGGGTACGGTCGCGCGCGAGGGTGATCAGGCAGCGCATCTGTGCGCCATTGCGCGCGGTGCCGTCGGAATTGAGGGCGTACACCGCTTGGCAGTCGTGGTCGCGCAGCTGCATCCATGCGCGCTGGGCCAGCACCAGTTCCTGTTCGGCGTTGCCGCAGTAGCTGCAGGTGCCGCCGTTGGCCGGCGTGCGCAGCTGCCTGCGTGCCTGGGCGTAGACGGTGTTGAGTTCAACGTCGGCGGCCGCTGCCACGTCCGAGGCGCACAGGTCGCTCTCCATCGTGGTGGTCGGATGCGCGCAGTCGATGCCCTCGTCCTTGCGGTCGAACGCGCTGGCAGCGCCGCACAGGCCGGCCCACAGCACTACGCTGGCGAGGACGCGCGACAGGCTCATGATGCGGCGGCGGCCTGCACGCGTGCCAATGCCGCGTCCATCGCATAGCGGTAACTGTCGGCACCGAAGCCACACACCACGCCCACCGCCTTGTCGCTGAAATAGCTGTGCTGGCGGAAGGGCTCGCGGGTATGCGGGTTGGACAGGTGGATCTCGATGAACGGCACCGCCACCGCCGCCAGCGCATCGCGCAGGGCAACCGAGGTATGGGTGAAGGCGGCCGGGTTGATCAGGATGAAGGCCGTTCCGTCGGTGCGTGCGGCCTGTACACGATCCACCAGGACGTGCTCGGCGTTGGACTGCAGGCTCTCCAGCGCATGACCTGCGGCAGCGGCCTGGGCGGCCAGCGCCTGGTCGATGTCGGCCAGCGTGGTGTGGCCGTAGACCTCCGGCTCGCGGCTGCCGAGCAGGTTGAGGTTGGGGCCATGCAGGACCAGCAGCTTCGCCATGGGATCCGATTGACGGGAAAGGGCGGCAGTCTGGCGGAAGCTGAGGATGCTGTCCAGTTCGGCGAAATTAGTGGTGTTTAAAGCGATCGTTTGAAAAGGCCGTGCGCCGCATGTCTGCTCACTATAGACAGTGGAAACTGCGCGTGCCGACCATCCCTCAGCCCCGGAGACTGCAGCCGGACCGCATTACGTTCGACACTGCGGAGGTTGCCAGGGTGTTCCTACACTGGGTCAACCCGCCATGTCGGCGCTCCTGGATGCTCGCGCCGTGCCCACCCCCATGCGATTGCCTGCAGTGCTGCTGGCGCTGCTGCCCTTGAATGCGCTGGCTGCCGAACAATGGATCGTTGCCACCGACCTGTGGGGCAGCAGGAACTACCAGACCCTGCAGGTGGACGTGCAGGACGGGCGTATCGCCGGCCGTCTGGACGCCGACCCGGTCACCGGCACCCTGGGTGCCGGGCAGATGGTATTCACCGCAACCGACAGCCAGGGCCAGCGCTACCAGTTCGACGGGCGCATTGACGGGGCGCGGATGCAGGGACAGAGCGATCAGCCGGATACCAACAACCGCGAGGCGCGTGCCGTCCACGCCTTCAGCGCCTGGAAAGTACCGGCGCGGGTTTCGACCGCACCTCAGCGCCATGTGTTCACGCCGACCGACTACTCCAATACGTTCAGCGCCGACCGGGCGCCGGTGCTGGTGATCTGGCCGGGGGACTCGGTGCAGACCCGTACGCTGGACTCCGGCGGCGTGGACGAGAAGGGCGTCACCCGCGCGCTGTTCGGCAATCCACAGGTCGGGCCGTTTTTCGTGGTCGGCGCCGAACCCGGCGACACGCTGGCGATCACGCTCACCTCGTTGAAGCTCAACCGTGACTACGCCGACAGCCTGGATGGCCTGGTGGGACGCTTGAAGACGCCGCGGGTGGCTGCCGAAGCCACTGGGCTGGGCAAGCGGGTGCGCTGGCAGCTGGACCGCAGCAGGGGCGTCGCCCGTCCGCAGGGCGCAAGTGGTGGCCTGCGGCATTTCGAAGTGCCGGTGAAGCCGATGCTCGGCGGCCTGGCGCTGGCGCCGGGCTTCGGCTACCCGCCGCTTTCAACCGGCGATACCAGTGACTTCGGCGGCAACATGGACTTCAACGCCGTGGTCGAAGGCAATACGGTCTACCTGCCCGTGCAGCAGCCTGGTGCCCTGATGTACCTGGGTGATGGCCACGCGCTCCAGGGTGATGGCGAAACCACGCAGTGGGCGCTGGAAACGTCGCTGGATGTGGTGGTGAAGGTCGAGCTGCTGAAGCAGCATGCGATCGCAACGCCACGGGTGGAATCGGCAACGCAGATCATGACCCTGGGCCAGGGGGGCTCCAGCGATGATGCGCTGCGCATCGCCACCTCGGGCATGCTGCAGTGGCTGCGCCAGGCCTATGGGTTGACGCTGTCCGAGGCGACCCAGGTGCTGGGCGTGGCGGTGCAGTACCAGGTGGCCAACCTGGCCGGGCGCAGTGTGGGCGTGGCGGCAAAGCTGGATAAGGCACTGTTGCAGGGGCTGCAGTTGCAGACGACAGTGGAACCGGGCCGCGCCGCCGTGAAGCCTGCTGCCAGGTGACCACTGCGCGGGCAGCAGCCGGGGAAGAAGTATCCAGCAGGAGTCCGTGATGAGTGCCGACGCCATCCGAAACCGCCGCGCTGCCTTCAGGGCGCTTCATGCCTCCGGTTGCTTCCTGCTGCCCAATCCATGGGACGTGGGCAGTGCGGTGGCGCTGGCGCGGCTGGGTGCCCAGGCACTGGCTACCACCAGTTCCGGCCATGCCTGGGCCCACGGGCAGCCTGACGGGGCGATGGGCCGCAGCGAGATCCTCGCTCATCTGCAGGCGATGGTGGCGGCGACCGATCTACCGGTGAACGCCGACTTCGAAGATGGTTTTGGCCCCAGCCCGGAGGCGGTGCACGAGAGCGTGTCGATGGCGATCGCTACCGGTGTGGCTGGCCTGTCGATCGAAGATTCCAGCGGCGATGCGGACCATCCGCTGCGCAGCATCGAAGACAGCGTGGCCCGGCTGCAGGCCGCGCGCCGTGCCATTGATGAAAGCGGGCACGACGTGATGCTGGTGGGGCGCGCGGAGAACTTCTTCGTCGGGCGACCCGATCTGGACGATACATTGGCTCGCATCCGCGCCTATGCGCAGGCGGGTGCCGACTGTCTGTATGCGCCCGGCATCCGGACCGCAGAGCAGATCCGCGCCGTGGTGGAGGCCGCCGGTGGCAAACCGGTCAACCTGCTGATCGGTGCGCCCGGCGTGATGACGCTGCAGCAGGCCGCCAGTCTGGGCGTGCGCCGGGTCAGTGTCGGCGGTGCGCTGGCCCGCAGCGCGTGGTCGGGCTTTCTCGACGCCTCCCGGCAGATGCTTGCCAGTGGATCATTCGATGCGCTGCCGGCCACCCCGTCCGGTGCCGAGCTCAACGGGTTGTTCAAGCCGTAGGTGCGTGCAGGCTAGTGCGGCGGCGTCGGCGGGGCGGCCGTCCTGCCGAGCGCTTCTCGCACCGCGCGCTGCAGGCCCTGCACATGGAACGGTTTGGCCAGGAAGGGCGCGCGCCGATGCCGGACCGGCACCAGCTGGTCGTATACCGCTGAAGCGAAAAGATAGGGGATGCCCAGTTCGAGCAGCCGATCGGCCACAGGGAATACCACGCCATCACGAAGTTCCACGTCCAGCACGGCGCCATCGAAGTGGCCACTGTCGAGCATGCCCAATGCCTCGAAGACGCTGTTGGCGTGGGCGATTTCGTTGCCTTCGTCGGTCAGGGCCTGTTCCATCAGATCTGCCAGATCGAGCTGGTCTTCCACAAGGAGCAGGCGGGGTAGCGGTGCGGGTCGTTCGTTGTTGCTCTGCATGGTGTGTTGTCGTGCGAATGCTGCGTTGGTCCGGCAAGCATCCGCTTACCGGCATCAAGGCCGTGGCAGCCCGGTGTGGCTGTGATGTGCACAACAGCGACAGCAGCGCGCAACAGCATTCCACCGATGGTGCTGGTGCTGGCTGCAATCGTAGTTACCATTGGTAACTAGTGAACAGCAGAGCCCCAYCATGCATACCCATATTGTCGTGGCACATCCTGACCCGGCCTCGCTCACCCACGCGGTCGCCGCGCGGATCGGTGAGGCCATCGCCAACGCCGATGCCGGCAATACGGTCACCTCGGTGGATCTGATGGCCGAAGGCTTCGATCCACGTTTCAACGCCCAGGACCACGCGTTCTTCCGCAGGACCACGACGCTGCCGGCCGATGTCGCCGCCGAGCACGCCCGGCTGGATGCGGCCGATGCGCTGGTGCTGGTCTACCCGCTCTACTGGTGGTCGTTCCCGGCGCTGCTGAAGGGATGGATCGACCGCGTCTTCACCCAGGGCTGGGCCTATGACGAAGGTGCCGACGGCAAGGTGGAAAAAAAGCTGCAGCGTCTGCAGGTGCATCTGGTCGGGCTGGGCGGCGCGGGCCAGCAGATGATCGACCGGCGTGGCTATGGCGCGGCGATGAAGACCCAGATCGACCAGGGCATCTTCGACTACTGCGGGGCGCCGGTGCTGTCCTCCACGCTGCTGCTGGACGCCGACAGCGGCATGGCCGAAGCGCATCTGCAGACGGCAGTGGACATCGGACGTAAGATCGGAACCCCCGCGCCCTGACGATCTCCCTTGCCTTCCAGACCTGCCGCGCCCGAGCCCCGTCGCCGCCTGACCCGTGAACAGCGCGCCCGGCAGCTGCTGGACGTGGCGTGGGCGCTGGTTGGCGAAGAGGGCACCGATGCGCTGACCCTGGCCCGCCTGGCCGAGGCGGCCGGTGTCACCAAGCCGCTGGCCTACGACCACTTCGAAACCCGCAACGGCCTGCTGGCCGCGCTGTATGCCGACTATGACCACAAGCAGACCGTGGTCTTCGACGACCGCATCGGCAGTGCGAAGGCGCGGCTGAAGGATCGCGCGCATGCCATCGCCTCGGGCTACATCGATTGTGTGCTGTCGCAGGGCAGCGAGATCCAGGACATTCTCGCCGCGTTGGCCGGGTCACCGGAACTGCGTGCGGTACGCCGTTGCTATCAGCAGGATTTCATCGACAAGTGCGCGCGGTGGCTGGGCCCGTTCGCAGTAGGCGAGGCCGTGCCGGCTACCGGGCTGTGGGCCATTCTCGGTGCCGCCGAAACCCTGTCTGAAGCGGTTGCGGCCGGTGCGGTGGAACACACGGCTGCCGAGGCCGAGCTGGAGCGCGTGATCGTCGCCATCGTCAAGCGTGGCAGCTGAATCGTGTGGGCGAAGCGGCCTAGAGTTGCTCGACGCTGACTGATGGCAGTGGCACGTCACGCGGCAGGTCCGGCAACAGCTGTCGCAGCAGCTCCGGCATTGCCTGCATGGCGGCACCATCGATGTAGCGCCACTGCGTACCACCGACCTGCCGGATGGCGACCATGAAGGTGAGGCTTTTCACTGTCTGTGCGTCGGTGGTGAATACCGTGGTCCGCGGCACGAAGCAGACTTCTTCGTCGCCGGCAGCGTAGGTGCGGGTCGGTTCGCCGACATCATCGCTGATGACCTTCAGGCCCATGTCGCCGAGTGCCTTCATCGCATCGCGCGCGGCTTTCGCATACGCCGCGTCGCCGCCAGCGAAGCGCTTCACGCTGGGATGGCTGCGCTCGATCATGGCATCGGTATCGCCACGCGCGAAGGTGGAGAGCAGAGAACGCACATCCTGCTGCAGCGCGTCGGTCTCGGCAGGGCTGAGTTCGCCGGCATGGGTGATTGCAGCGGCGAACATGCAGGACAGCGCAAGCATCCAGCACAACAGTCGTCGATCCATCGGTGGGGGTACTCCTTCGGGCGCTGGACTATAGAGCGCATTGCCCGTGGTGTCTGCCCAGCCTGCCGGTCACGCGCGTTGGGCGTCGGCCATTCCGGCGCTGGCGAAGCCTGCATCAAGCTGCGCACGTACCTGCTCATCGCGCGACGCACGGGAATCAGCACCCAGCACCACGGTGATCAGGCGCAGTGGCAGCGCGTGCCCAGCGCACCTGCGACGGGCGGTGGCTGCCAGGCAGAAGCCTGCAGCCTGTGTGTAACCGGTCTTCAAACCATCCACGCCGTCTTCGCCCAGCAGCGCATTCTGGTTGGCCTTGTGCAGGGTGCGGTGCACGAAGCTGCGCTGTGCGGTGATCGCCAGCAGATCGGGGTAGCGGCCAAGCACCTGCGCGGCCAATATCGCCATGTCGCGTGCGGTCGACAGATGCCCCGGGGTAGTGATGCCGGACACGGAAATGAAGTGCGTATCGTGCAGGCCCAGCGCTCGCGCGTGATCGTTCATGTGCTGCGCGAACGCCGCGTGCGATCCGGCCAGGTGACGGGCCAGGGCGAGCGCGGCATCGTTGCCGGAGACCACCATCAGGCCCTCCAGCAGTCTGCCGAGGACGATGCTTTCGCCGGGCACCAGGCCCATCCGTGTTTCATCGTCGGCCACCTCGTGCACGTCGCGCGGATCGATGGTGATCATGTCCGACCACGAACCGCCCGACTGCGCGAGCAGGTCGTAGGCGGTGTAGGCGGTCATCAGCTTGGTCAGCGAGGCCGGTGGTCGTCGCAGATCCGCGTGCTGCTGCTGCAGGATGTCGAGCGAGACGGCATCGATCGTGATCGATGACACGGGCGGGCGAGGGGCGTGCGATGAAGGCATGGTCGCGCAAGCGTAGCCGGAACTACGCATGCCGTGGGCATTGCCTGCACATCCTGCGAATACCCGCCACGCGATCCTGTGGAAATGGATTCCGACATCCGCATCGATGGCCGCGTGTTCGCCTACGTCTTTCCCTGTGCCTGGGAGGACTACGCGAAGATCGGCTTCTCGCGCGATCCGCTGGGCCGGATCAGTGCGCTGCATCGGCGCTGGTTCGAGTTCTTCGATCTGGAAGCAGGCGCGCTGGTCGAGGCGGAATCAGAGCGGGATGCGCGTGACCTGGAACTGCACTTGCGCCGGCCCTTCAAGCTGCATCGTGCGCCGGCACCGATGACGGTGCAGGACAAGGCCGGTGGGCACACCGAGTGGGTGCGCGGGGCCAACGCTGCATTGGCCGAGGCTGTGCAAGCGCTGGCGCAGCAGGGCTATCACACCTATCCGCTGCGGCTGTGGCTGCGGGCTGCAATGGTCCAGCGCCTGGACCGGTTGCATGACTGGGCTGCAGTGCAGGTGCCGGAAGAGGAAAGCCTGCGTTCGCCCGTCGGCGTGGCCGCACTGCGCGACGCCATCGATGCGTATCGCGCGCTCGCTATCGATCCGCAGCCGTTGTTGCCCGATCACCTGCAGCGCGGGTGGTGACACTGCCCGGGGCGGCCGGGGTGTTGCCCGGACGGGGTGCCCGGCGTGCATCGGGCGCTGCGGGAACGGGGCTGGCCAGGCGCTGGGCCAGGGCAACGTTGGTCACATGACCCTGCAGGAACAACAGACCGCTGAAGATGTTCATGATCGTGCCTCCACTTGAGTGGAATGCACGATACGGGCAGCATGGCGGTGCAAAAAGCGACATTTCCGCAAGGTCGACTTGAGAGGAATTCAAGGCTTATGTCCCGCCCACCGCTGCATGCCCTGCAGGGCTTCGTCGCTGCCGCACGCCTGGGCAACCTGTCCCGCGCCGCCGCGTCGATGAACCTGACGGTCAGTGCGCTCAGCCATCAGATGCGCCAGCTCGAGGAACGCCTGGGCCAGCCGCTGCTGATACGGCAGGCACGCGGTGTTGCCTTGACCCTGGAAGGGCAGCGCCTGCTGGATYAGATCGGCCCCCACCTGGATGCGATCAACGAAGCCTTCCAGCCCTACGCCGCGCGACCGGAGCATGTGCTCACCCTCAGCGCCGTGCCGTCGATGGCCAGCGCCTGGCTGGTGCCACGCCTGGGCAACTTCGTGGCCGCGCATCCGCAGATCGAAATCAATCTGCAGTCGAGCGAGCGACTGATCGACTTCGACCGGCAACTGCAGTTCGACGCAGCACTGCGGCTGGGCAGCGGACAATGGCCGGGGCTGGTGGTGGAACCGTTGTTCGACGAATGGCTGCTGCCCATGGCCAGCCCGGCACTGATCGAGCGCATGGGCGGCATCGGCCACCTGCCGTTGGCACAGTGGCCGCTGCTGGGAGACCCCGACGGCGCGTGGGGTGCATGGTTCGCGCTGACCGGGCAGCGCCCGCCGGCGCGGTACGTGGCGGTGCTGGATGATTCCGAAGCCCACCATCGCGCCGCACTGGACGGCGTCGGTGTTGCCCTGGGACGGGTGACGCGGGCGCGGCTGCTGCTGGATTCCGGCCAGTTGGTTGCGTTGTCGGACCGGCGCCTGAAAACCGCATGGCCGCATTGGCTGGTGTATCCGCAGCGCTCGGTGCGGCACCGTGGTTTCCTGGCCTTCCGCGAATGGTTGCACGCCCAGGCGGCCGAGCATGTGCGGCACATGCAGGCCGCAGACGCGGGGTAGCGCCACGCGGGCAGGCGCGACGCCATGGAGTGTGCGTCACCGCAACAGCGTGACTGCCTGCCCGGCACGCGCGAAGGCCTCGCCCAGCAGCGGCCCGGCCTTGATCGCCTGCACTTCCGCGAACAGCGCCTGCAACGCCGCTGCGGGTCGTGCGACGGGCGCGGCAACCGCTTGCTGGATGACGGTGAAGCGATCGGCCAGCACGCGATGGCCGGGATGTGCCTGCGCCCAGGCCAGAAGGGGCTGGCGTACGCCGGCCGCTGCATCCAGCCGCTGCTGGTCGAACAGGGTGATGGCCGCGGCCGAGGTGTCGGCACGTTCAATCGCCGCGTGCCGCAGCTCACGGC
>NZ_JBFTNR010000046.1:0-10801 GCF_056665995.1 Stenotrophomonas sp. 05L44_2 | reverse complement strand
TACCTGCAGGCCGAGAACGCCTACGCCGACCAGCTGCTGGCACCACTGAAGCCGCTGGAGGATGCGCTGTACGGCGAGATCGTCGGCCGCATCAAGCAGGACGATGCCAGCGTGCCGGCGCGCGAGCGCGGCTACTGGTACTACAGCCGCTACGAGACCGGCCAGGACTATCCCATCCATGCGCGCCGCAAGGCCAGCATGGACGCGCCGGAAGAGGTCCTGCTCAACGTCAACACGATGGCCGCCGGCAAGGGCTATTTCAGCGTCGGCTCGATGGAGGTCAGCCAGGACAACCAGCTGCTGGCCTGGGCCGACGATGACGTGGGCCGCCGCCAGTACGTCATCCGCTTCAAGGACCTGCGCACCGGCGCGGTGCTGCCGGACACGATCACCGGCACCTCGGGCGACCTGGTCTGGGCCGACGACAACCGCACCGTGCTGTATGTCGAGAACGATCCGGAAACCCTGCTGACCGTGCGGGTGAAGAAGCACGTGCTGGGCACCCCGGCCAGCGCCGACACCGTCGTCTACGAAGAGAAGGACGACAGCTTCTACATGGGCATCGGCCGCACCCGCGACGATCGCTTCATCACCATCGGCGTGCACAGCACCGTGTCCTCCGAAGAGCGCTACGCGCCGGCCAGCGACCCGACCACGTTCACCGTGCTCGCCCCGCGCCAGCGCGACGTGGAGTACGACGCCGACCACTATGATGGCCGCTGGGTGATCCGCACCAACGATGGCGCGAAGAACTTCAAGCTGGTGACCGCACCGACCGATGCCACCTCGCGTGCGCAGTGGAAGGACTGGATCGCCCATGACGATGCGGTGTTCATCGAAGGCTTCGAACTGTTCGATACCTACACCGCCATCGCCGAACGTTCCGAAGGCCTGGAGCGCATCCGCCTGCTGTTCAAGGACGGTCGCAACGACTACGTAAAGGCCGACGAACCGGCCTATTCGATGGGCCTGGGCGACAACACCGAGGCTGACACCACGTGGCTGCGCTACGTGTACACCTCGATGACCACGCCGACCACGGTGTACGAACTGAACACCGCCACCGGCGAGCGTCGCCAGCTCAAGCAGCAGCCGGTGATCGGCTATGACGCCTCGAAGTACGAGACCGACCGGGTGTGGATCACCGCGCGCGACGGGGTGAAGGTGCCGGTGTCGCTGGTCTATCGCAAGGGCTACAGGAAGGATGGCACCGGCGCGCTGTTCCAGTACGCCTACGGCAGCTACGGCATGTCGATGGACCCCTACTTCAACCAGACGGCGGTGAGCCTGCTCGACCGTGGCGTGGTGTACGCCATCGCCCACATCCGCGGTGGCCAGGAAATGGGTCGCGACTGGTACGAGAACGGCAAGCTGCTGCACAAGCAGAACACCTTCAACGACTTCATCGACGTCACCCGTGGCCTGGTGGCACAGGGCTGGGCCGCGAAGGACCGTGTCGCCGCGTCCGGTGGCAGCGCCGGTGGCCTGCTGATGGGCGCCATCGCCAACCAGGCGCCGCAGGACTACCGCGTGCTGGTGGCGCAGGTGCCGTTCGTGGACGTGGTCACCACCATGCTTGACCCGACCATCCCGCTGACCACCAACGAGTACGACGAGTGGGGCAACCCCGAACAGAAGCCGTACTACGASTACATGCTGTCSTACTCGCCYTACGACAAYSTSAMMARGCAGGCSTATCCGKCGMTGTTCGTSGGYACSGGCCTGTGGGATTCGCAGGTGCAGTACTGGGARCCGGCCAAGTGGGTGGCCAAGCTGCGTGATGACAACACCAGCACCTTCCCGATCCTGTTCCGCACCAACATGGAAGCCGGCCACGGCGGCAAGTCCGGGCGCTTCCAGCGTTACCGCGAACTGTCCGAGTCGTATGCATTCGTGCTGCAGCAGCTGGGCATCGAAACGCCCGCGGCCGGTGCTGCGACGGAATGACGCATCGTGGCGGCGGTGATATCGCCGCCGCCACCTGCGCTCGGTATCCTTGCGCGATGCGCCCGCCCGAACCGCCCGCCACCAAGGACCTGCCAACGCCCGCCCGGCCGGTGCGGTTCCGTTGGGCGTGGTGGCTGCTGGCCTATGCCAGCCTGGGCACCGGCATCGTCGGCATCTTCGTGCCGGGGCTGCCTACCACCGTATTCATCCTGATCTCGGCCTGGGCCGCCTCGCGCGGCTCCGAGCGCCTGCACGGCTGGCTGCTGCAGCACCCGCGCTTCGGCCCGGCCATCGCCAACTGGCAGGCACATGGTGCGGTGAGCCGGTACGGCAAATGGATGGCCACGATCACCATGGCGGTGTGCGCCGGCATCATGCTGTGGTGCGTGCCGGTGGCCTGGGTGAAGTGGTTCTCCATCGGCAGCATGACCGTGGTGGCGATCTGGCTGTGGACCCGGCCGCTGCCGCCGGCCGATTGATCTCTCCCGCCGGGCATGGCCCGGCGTTGCCACGGTGCCGGGTTGCGGCAGCGCCGGGCCATGCCCGGCGGATGCGTGGTGCGGCACCCTGCACCAACCGCTCAGCCGCCAATGGCTATACTCGGGGCATGAACATCCCCCATCGCAATGTCATCCTGATTCCGCTGGCAGCGGCCTCGCTGCTGTTCCTCGCCGCATGCGGCAACAAGGGCCCGCTGGTGCTGCCGCAGAAGCCGGTGCCGGTGGAAGAAACCGTCGAACCGGCCGCTGATGCCGACGCCACGCCTGCTGCCACCCAGGCCCCGCGCGACGGCAGTCCGTCCGTCACTCCTGATCCGGCCAAGAAGGTGGACGAYGGGAATGAGTAAGGCCGGTACCAACGGCCTGCGCTTCAGCAAGATGCACGGCGCGGGCAACGATTTCGTAGTGATCGACCTGCGCGACGGCACCCCGCCGCCCACCCCGGAACTGGCCGCGCGCCTGGCCGACCGCCATACCGGCGTCGGCTGCGACCAGATCCTGACCATCGAGCCGCCGCGCGCCGAAGGCTCCGTCGCCTCTTACCGCATCTGGAACGCCGATGGTTCCAATTCCGAGCAGTGCGGCAACGGCGCGCGCTGCATCGCTGCCTGGCTGGTGCGCGAGGGCAGTGCGCAGGGCGACCGCTTCGTCATCGACAGCCCGCTGGCCAGCCATGCCGTGGATGTCCTCGGCGATGGCCAGTACGCGGTGGCGATGGGCGTGCCGCTGTTCGATCCGGCGCAGGTGCCGCTGATCGGCTTCGCCCACCCGCGCGAGGAGTACCTGCTGCCACTGCAGGGTGAGACCGTGCGCTTCGCGGCGGTGTCGATGGGTAATCCGCACGCGGTGATTGAAGTGGGCCTGGTCGATGCCGCACCGGTCGAGCGCGTGGGCGGACTGCTGCAGCAGCATGCCTCGTTCCCGAAGTCGGTGAACGTGGGCTTCGCCCAGGTAATGGGCCCGGAACATGTGCGCCTGCGCGTGTTCGAGCGCGGCGTGGGTGAAACCCTGGCCTGCGGCAGTGGCGCCTGCGCGGCCGCAGTGACCCTGATGCATCGCGGCCGCCTGCAGCGCGATGCGCGCATCAGCCTGCCTGGTGGCGACCTGCGCATCCAGTGGCCGGGCGATGGCCAGCCGGTGGTGATGGCGGGCCCGACCGCATTCGTCTTCGAAGGGGAGTGGATCGCATGACTGAGACCGTCGACAAGCTCGGTGCCCATGAAGTCGCCGCCTGGTTGCGGCGCCATCCGGGTTTCCTCAAGCAGTTCCCGGACCTGGCGCTGACCCTGGTGGTGCCACGCGATGACGGCCCGACCGCATCGCTGGCCAGCTACCAGCTGGAAGTGCTGCGCGAGAAGAACCGCGAGCTGGCGCGACGGTTGGCCGACCTGGGCGCGACCGCGCAGGTCAACGAGCGGTTGGCGGTGCGCACGCATCAGCTCACCCTGGCCCTGATGAAGCAGGACAACGCCGCCGACACGCTGCGCGCGATGGCGGCGTCACTGCAGGAAGATTTCGCCGGCGATCTGGTACGGCTGGTCGTGCATGCGCCGGTGGCCGGGCTGGAGCAGGCCGAGTGGCTGCAGGTGCTGGCTGCCGATGATGCGCAGCTGGGCCCGTTCCGCGACTGCCTGAAGGATGGTGAGCCGATCTGCGGCCGCCTGCACAGCGACAAGAACGCGGTGCTGTACGGCGCGCGCAGCGAGGAGGTGCAGACCACCGCGCTGCTGCCGCTGCCGGGTGTTGGCCTGATCGCGGTGGGCAGCCATGATCCGAACCGCTTCTATCCCGGCATGGGCACGCTGTTCCTGCGGATGATGGGCGAGGCCCTGGTGACCGGGCTCAAGCGCTTCGCGGATTGAGCGGGAAACGACGACGATGAGCGCGGTGCAGGCGTTCCTGCAGCACCTGCAGGTGGAGCGGCGGATGTCGGCGCATACGCTCGACGCCTACCGCCGCGACCTGGATGCGTTGTCGGTGTGGGCCGAACCCCGCGGGGTGGCCGTGGAGGCGCTGGATACCGACGCGGTGCGCCAGTTCGTTGCCGATGAACACCGCCGTGGCCTGTCGGCCAAGAGCCTGCAACGCCGGCTGTCGGCCTGCCGCAGCTTCTATGCCTGGCTGCTCAAGCATGGCCGCATCGAGGCCAGCCCGGCAGCGACGCTGAAGGCGCCGCGTGCGCCGCGACGGCTGCCGCAGGTGCTCGACGCCGATGAAGCCGTGCAGCTGGTTGAACTGGAACCGGAAGGCGAGCTGGGTCGTCGTGACCGCGCGCTGCTGGAACTGTTCTATTCCTCCGGCCTGCGGTTGAGCGAAGTCTGTGCGCTGACCTGGCGCGATCTGGATTTCGCCAGTGGCCTGGTCAACGTGATGGGCAAGGGCAACCGGCAACGTCGCGTCCCCTTCGGAAAGCCGGCACGCGAAGCGCTGCTGACCTGGCGCAGCGAAAGCGGTGGTAGTGGCGCCACACCGGTTTTCCCCGGCCGCAACGGGCCGATCAGCCAGCGCGCGGTGCAGATCCGCATCCGCCAGCTGGCGCAGCGCCAGGGCCTGTTCAAGCACGTGCACCCGCACATGCTGCGGCACAGTTTCGCCAGCCACATCCTGGAATCCTCCGGTGACCTGCGCGGTGTGCAGGAACTGCTCGGCCATGCCGACATCGCCACCACGCAGATCTACACCCATCTGGATTTCCAGCATCTGGCCAAGGTCTACGATGCCGCGCATCCGCGCGCGAAACGTCGCAAAGACCCGCCCGACACGGTGGGGTAGCGCTGGGCCATGCCCGGCGGCTGTGCGATCCATGTGTCGTGTACGCGACACCGCCCGCGCTGCGCGCTCGCCGGGCATGGCCCGGTGCTACCGGAACGGCCGCCGCTTGATCTGGATCAGGGCGGGGCAGTGGTCGCCGGTGCATCGTGGCCGCAGGCCACGACGAGATACCGACCATGGCAAAGCCCATTCCGCTGCGTCCCAAGCACCCCGAGCGTATCTGCTGGGGCTGCGACCGTTACTGCGCTGCCGACGCACTGGCCTGTGGCAACGGCTCGGGCCGCACCCAGCACCCGATCGAGACGCAGGGTGAGGACTGGTACGTGGCGTGGGGCATTGAACCCAATCCGGGCCGGCCATCGCATGCCAAGCGCTGAACGGCAGCTATCGGTGCGGGCTTGATCGCTTCGGCGGCTGTCCCCATGTCCCGTGAACAGCTATCGGAGGCCGCATGGACCCCAGTCAGAATCCCACCGTTTTCCACGCCACCACCATCGTCTGCGTTCGTCGCGGCGAGCACGTGGCCATTGCCGGCGACGGCCAGGTCACCCTCGGCCACACGGTGATGAAGGGCAACGCACGCAAGGTCCGCCGCCTTGGCCGCGATGGCCAGGTACTGGCCGGCTTTGCCGGTGCCGCCGCCGATGCCTTCACCCTGTTCGAGCTGTTCGAAGCCAAGCTGGAAAAGCATGGCCAGCTGCAGCGTGCCGCGGTGGAACTGGCCAAGGATTGGCGCACCGAGCGCCGCCTCGGCAAGCTCGAAGCCCTGCTGGCGGTGGCCGACAAGGAAACCTCGCTGATCATCAGCGGCACCGGCGACGTGATCGAGCCGGAGGACGGCATCATCGCCATCGGTTCCGGTGGCTCGTATGCGCTGTCCGCTGCACGCGCGCTGATGGCGCACACCGAACTGGATGCACGCACCATCGCCAGCGAAGCGATCAACATCGCCGGCGACATCTGCATCTACACCAACCGCAACGTGGTGGTCGAGGAGTTGTGACGGGGAACCGTCACACACATTCCTGATCCGCCGGGCATGGCCCGGCGCTACCGACAACGCATTCGTGAGCACACCCATGCCGCACAAGATCGAAGTTTCCTCCGCCACCATGACCCCGCGCGAGATCGTGCAGGAGCTGGACCGGCACATCGTCGGCCAGCACGACGCCAAGCGCGCGGTCGCCATCGCCCTGCGCAACCGCTGGCGCCGCATGCAGCTGCAGCCCGAGCTGCGCAACGAGGTCATGCCCAAGAACATCCTGATGATCGGSCCGACCGGYKKCGGCAAGACCGAGATCGCGCGCCGCCTGGCCACGCTGGCCAACGCGCCGTTCGTCAAGGTCGAAGCGACCCGCTTCACCGAAGTCGGCTATGTCGGCAAGGATGTCGAGCAGATCATCCGTGACCTGGCCGATACCGCCGTCAAGCTGTACCGCGAGCAGGCCAAGGTGCGCGTGCGCACGCAGGCCGAAGAGCGCGCCGAAGACCGCATCCTCGATGCGCTGCTGCCGCGCCGCAGCGGTGGCATCGGCTTCGACCCGGAGGCTGCGCGCAACGAACCGTCGGCGCAGGACAACGAGACCCGCATCAAGTTCCGCAAGATGCTGCGCAACGGCGAGCTGGACGATCGCGAGATCGAGCTCGACCTGACTGCCAACGTCAGCATGGACATCATGACCCCGCCGGGCATGGAGGAAATGGGCCAGCAGCTGAAGTCGATGTTCGCCAACCTCGGTGGTGGCGCCAAGGCCCACAAGCGCACGCTGACCATCAAGGCCGCGCGTCCGCTGCTGCAGGAGGAAGAGGCCGGCAAGCTGGTCAACGAGGATGACATCCGCACCGCCGCGATCGAGGCCTGCGAGCAGCACGGCATCGTGTTCATCGACGAGATCGACAAGGTCGCCAAGCGGGGTGACAACGTGGGCGGTGGCGATGTCTCGCGCGAAGGCGTGCAGCGCGATCTGCTGCCGCTGGTGGAAGGTTCCAACGTGTCCACCAAGTACGGCACGATCAAGACCGACCACATCCTGTTCATCGCRTCGGGYGCSTTCCACCTGGCCAAGCCCAGCGACCTGATCCCGGAACTGCAGGGTCGCTTCCCGATCCGCGTGGAGCTGGGTGCGCTGAGCAAGGCTGATTTCGTGCGCATCCTGACCGAGCCGAAGGCTGCGCTGACCAAGCAGTACGAAGCGCTGCTGGCCACCGAAGGCGTCAAGGTCAGCTTCACCACCGATGCCATCGACCGCCTGGCCGAGATCGCCTTCCAGGTGAACGAGCGCCAGGAGAACATCGGTGCGCGCCGCCTGCATACCGTGCTGGAGCGCCTGCTGGATTCGCTCAGCTACGAAGCACCGGACCGCGATGGTGAAACCTTGGCCATCGACAGTGCCTATGTCGATGCGCACCTGGGTGAACTGGTGCAGGACCCGGACCTGAGCCGTTACATCCTGTAACCGGGAATGCGAAAAGGCCGCCGAAAGGCGGCCTTTTTCGTTATGCAGGGTCGGATCCCTCGCCATGGCGAGGGCTCCGACCCGTTACGTACTCGCCGGGCATGGCCCGGCGCTACCTTTGTGGCCGAATCTGCGGTAGCGCCGGGCCATGCCCGGCGGCGCCGTCACGCCTCCGGCAGCGGCTCGGGCACCGAACCCGGTACGAACACGCCTTCCTTCACGTAGGCGGCCAGGGTCATGTCCAGCGCCAGCATGCCGTCGCGCTTGAGGTCCATCAGGTCCGGTTCGACCATCGCCCCGTGCAGCACGCCGAGCACGGTGGCGTGCAGCATGCGCGCGGCGATCTTCGGGTCGGCGCCGTCGCGCAGCTGGCCCAGGTCCTGGGCACGGCGCAGGGCGCGTTCCATCCGGTCCAGGGCATCGCGGAAACCGCTCTGCTGCAGTTCGGTCAGCACCCTGGTGTCGGCCGAGGCATCGCTGCGCAGCATGATCTCCATGGTCTTGCGCAGGCGCTCGTCCTCGGACAGCTCGATGAACGAGTGGATCATCACCGCGCGCAGGTCATGCACCGGCGTGTCGCGCTGGTCGGTGGAGGTGCGCTCCAGCTCCTGCATGAAGGGCAGGTGCACCCGTTCGACGATCGCGGTCAGCACCTCGCCCTTGTTCTTGAAATGCCAGTACACGGCGCCGCGGGTGTAGCCGGCGCGGGCACCGATCATCTCCAGCGTGGTCCGGGCCACGCCGTGTTCGTGGAAACAGGCTTCGGCGGCATCCAGGATGCCTTCGCGGGTTGCCTGGGTGTCCTCTTTGGTTTTGCGGGCCATGAGCGGGTACGAGTGCGGGTGAAACGTGGCTGAATTGTACTGCTTTACAAACAAACACGCATGTATGTATATTTCCGTCCCATCATTCCCGTCGTGTGCGTGGCAGGCCCGTCCTGGCTCCCACTTCACGCGGGTGGGCGCTGTTCGCGCGGACTTACTCCTGCAAGGGGAGGGTCCGTCGTATCAGCACCTGCTGAGATCCCTCCCTTCAAGAGCCATTCCCATCATGTTGCTGAGCCGAATCCGACCCTTCGCGTTGTCGCTGGCGATCGCTGCCACCGTCGCTGCCTGTGGCGGCCAACCCCAGGCACCCGAACAGGGACCGGGCCAGGTCAGCGTGGTCACGCTGAAGTCCGAGACCGTCGGGTTGACCCGTGAGCTGCCGGGCCGCACCAACGCCTTCCTGGTGGCCGAAGTGCGCCCGCAGGTCAACGGCATCGTCGCCAAGCGCCTGTTCACCGAGGGTGGGATGGTCAAGGCCGGCGAGCCGCTGTACCAGATCGAGGACGCCAGCTACCGCGCCCAGGCCAACAGTGCGCGTGCACAGCTGGCCCGCGCCGAAGCCACCGCCAATGCGGCGCGGCTGAGCGCCAAGCGCATCACCGAGCTGGCCAAGGTCGACGCGGTCAGCCAGCAGGATCTGGAAAACGCCGTGGCTGCGCAGAAGCAGGCAGAGGCCGATGTCGGCGCCGCCAAGGCCTCATTGGATGCCGCCAACGTGACCCTCGGCTATGCGCGCATCACCGCGCCGATCAGCGGCCGCATCGGCAAGTCCAGCGTCACCCAGGGCGCGCTGGTCAGCGCCGGCCAGGCCACGGCGCTGGCAACCGTGCAGCAGCTGGACCCGRTCTAYGTCGACCTGACCCAGTCCTCGGCCGAGCTGCTGCAGCTGCGCCGCGAACTGGCCGCCGGCCGCCTGCAGGACAACCAGCAGACGCCGGTCAGCATCCTGATGGAAGACGGCAGCACCTTCGAACACAAGGGCACGCTGGAGTTCTCCGAAGTCAGCGTCGATCCGGCCACCGGCAGCTTCGCGCTGCGGGTCAGGGTCGACAACCCCGATGGCCTGCTGATGCCGGGCATGTACGTGCGCGCGGTGATCGGCGGCGGTGTGCGCAGCGATGCGGTGCTGGTGCCGATGCAGGGCATCGCCCGCGATCCGAAGGGCGATACCAGTGCAATGGTGGTCGGCAAGGACAACAAGGTCGAAGTGCGCCCGGTCAAGGTCAGCCGCACCGTCGGCGACAAGTGGCTGGTCGAGGACGGCCTGAAGGCCGGCGACAAGGTCATCGTCGAAGGCCTGCAGAAGATCGGCCCGGGCATGCCCGTGAATGCCACCGAACAGGGCGCCGCCCCGGCCAAGCCGGCCGCCGCCCAACCTGCAGCTGCGGCCGCAGGCGCGAAGTAAGCGGAGAACTCCATGGCACGTTTCTTCATCGATCGACCCATCTTCGCGTGGGTCATCGCGATCATCATCATGCTCGCCGGCGGCCTGGCCCTGTTCAAGCTGCCGATCTCGATGTACCCCAACGTCGCACCGCCGGCGGTGGAAATCAGCGCCAGCTACCCGGGTGCTTCGGCCAAGGTGGTCGAAGACTCGGTGACGCAGATCATCGAGCAGAACATGAAGGGCCTTGATGGCCTGATCTATTTCTCCTCCAACAGTTCGTCCAACGGCCAGGCCACCATCACCCTGACCTTCGAGAGCGGGACCAACCCCGACATCGCCCAGGTGCAGGTGCAGAACAAGCTGCAGCTGGCGATGCCGCTGCTGCCGCAGGAAGTGCAGCGGCAGGGCATCAACGTGGCCAAGTCCAGCTCGGGCTTCCTGAACGTCATCGCGTTCGTGTCCGAAGATGGCAGCATGGATGCCAACGACATCGCCGACTACGTCGGTTCCAACGTCGTGGACCGTCTCAGCCGCGTTCCGGGCGTGGGCAACATCCAGGTGTTCGGTGGCAAGTACGCCATGCGCATCTGGCTGGACCCGAACAAGCTGCACACCTACGGCATGTCGGTGCCGGAAGTGGTCGCTGCGGTGAAGGCACAGAACGCGCAGGTGGCCATCGGTCAGCTGGGTGGTGCGCCGTCGGTGAAGGGCCAGCAGCTCAACGCCACCATCAACGCGCAGTCGCGCCTGCAGACCCCGGAACAGTTCCGCAACATCATCGTGCGCGGTGCGCAGGACGGTGCCGAACTGCGCCTGGGCGATGTAGCCCGCGTCGAGCTGGGCGCCGAGTCGTACGACTTCGTCACCCGTTACAACGGGCAGCCGGCTAGCGGCCTGGCGGTCACCCTGGCC